>NZ_JBIMSN010000095.1:0-764 GCF_043944905.1 Antrihabitans spumae | reverse complement strand
ACCTCAACCTGGCCGCGTAACCAGATATCGCCGTGTCCAACATCCGGGGTCAAGGCCCGTCCGCGACAGTCACCGGTCTTGGCAGGCGACGATCCGTTCGCCGCAACTTGAGTACTTGTCAGACCCACCTGACCGTCGTGTTCCAGCTTCGGGGGGACTGGCGGCGGGTCGTCCGACGGTTGTGGATGCCGCGGCTCATACAACGCTTCTCCGCAATCTCCTGGGGCTACCAATCACTCAGATCAATCGCCATGTTTCACGTGGAACGTCGGCGGACCACCGACCCGATCGATGACCGCGATCAAACGATCACGCCGCCGGAGCCGGGGGACGGGTAGGCCGGCCGACCACGACACGCGACCGGTACGCCTGCCGATGATGTCGCGAGCATCCACTCATGATCGGATCCTCGACGTGCGAGTAGAGGGGCTCCCGAGCGCCACCCACCGACCCGGACACCGCGTGCGCACAACCGCACTCTCGATCAGCTCGTACATCAAACTAGTTCCAGCAACCGCTAGCCGTGACACAGCCACATTCATCCCAGCTGCAGCGCAGGCATCGACACTGTCGGCCGGTTGTCACCGACAACACGATGAATGAACCGTAAGCCGCGGCTACATCGGTGTCCAGGTCTACGTTGCTCCGAGACGACACCATGAGCACAGCAGGCCACGTAACGCCCGGCGTAGAAACAGGGAACCGACTGTTGGCGGTCTCTGGGGGTGACGACAACGGGGTGGTGAATCGTCAACGTGTTTGCC
>NZ_JBIMSN010000094.1:0-151708 GCF_043944905.1 Antrihabitans spumae | reverse complement strand
GTCGCTCTGACTTGAAGAAAGTTACGCGAACAAGAACACCACGTCAAATCGCCTGGTCGGAGGCTTTTCGGATCGCATCGGCGCAGCTCAGCGCTACGGATTTCCCGCAGAACCCGAGTAAATCACAACGATGTGATCCAACCCACCGAAAAGACGTTAAATCCCGGCTAACTCCACGCCCGCGAAGTTGCGCTTCCCGCGCCGGACAACCAGCCACTTGCCGTGTAGGTAGTCCCCCGCAGTCGGCGTCCACGTCTCGTCGGAAATCCGGACGTTGTTCACTGCCGCGCCGCCCTCTTTGATTGCTCGCCTAGCAGCACCCTTGCTCTCGCTGAGGCCGGTTGCCACGAGCAGATCGACGATCGAGTTCGGTTCGCCGTCGCCAAGTTGCGCGACAGACGCCTCGCGCAGCGCAGCAGCCAGCGTTGGTTCGTCGAGTTCGGTCAGCTCTCCCCTCCCGAACAAAGCTTGACTCGCCAACTCCACGGCACGGGTGTTCGCCTCGCCGTGGACGAGGGTGGTCATCTCTGCTGCGAGCCGACGTTGCGCCTCGCGAGCGTGTGGGCGTTGCTCGGTAGCCTCCGCCAATTCCGCAAGCTCGGCCTCGGACAGAAAGGTGAACCAGCGCAGGTAGCGCACGACATCGGCATCGCCGGTATTCACGAAGTACTGGTACCAGGCATACGGGCTGGTCATCTCGGGATCGAGCCACAGGCTGCCGCCCCCCGTCGACTTGCCGAACTTCTTACCGTCGGCCGACGTCACCAACGGCACCGTCAGCGCGTGCACCGCTGCACCGTCGACCCGTCGGTTCAACTCGACGCCGGCAATTATGTTGCCCCACTGGTCGGACCCGCCGACCTGCAGGACGCAGTCGTACTCGCGTCGCAGATGGACGTAGTCGTTGGCCTGAAGGAGCATGTAGCTGAACTCGGTGTAGGAGATCCCCTCCCCCTCCAACCTGCGTTTCACCGTGTCCCGCGCAAGCATCACATTCACCGAGAAGTGCTTGCCGATGTCGCGAAGAAAGTCGACCGCGGTCAACTGCGACGTCCAGTCCAGGTTGTTCACGACAACCGCACCGGTCGGGGAATCGTCGATATCGACGAACCGTTCCAGCTGCGACCGAATGCGCTGCGCCCACGTCGAGACGGTGTCCGCCGAGTTCATCGTCCGCTCACCGACATCACGCGGATCGCCGATCATTCCCGTCGCACCACCGGCAAGGACGATCGGGCGATGGCCCGCGCGCTGAAATCGCCTGAGCGCCAACAGCGGAACCAGATGTCCAGCATGCAAGCTCGGACCTGTGGGATCGAACCCCGCATACAGGCTGACCGTTCCCGCGGCCAGTGCGCTGCGAAGCGCATCGAGGTCGGTGGACTGCGCGATGAGCCCGCGCCAGGTCAGTTCGTCGACAATGTCAGTCACCCGACGATCTTCCCGCATCACCCGATCCGGGCGCTCGGGGGCTGCGCCGGTACGCCGAGACGGCTGACGAATCAGGAAGCCACAGACGCCACGGCCTATCGGCCGCGGAGCTCACTCCCACCCGCGGACCGCTCGACCACGTCGTGGGTTCACCGAGCTCGAGCCGGACGGGTGCATCAGGATCGAACAGTCGAACTCCGTAGTCCGACAACGTGATACCGAGCGCTGCACCGAGGTTGCCTGGTCCACGCGCGAGGTCGACCGCCCGCTTGGCCGACGGCCTGCGACCCGCTGCGGCGACCTGGCCTTCGAGCACTTCGCCCGCACGAAGCAGCACCGCTGCAGCACTTCCCTCTTGGCCGCACGTCACATTGAGGCAGTAATGCATGCCGTAGCTCAGGTAGACGTAGAGCCGCCCCGGTTCGCCGAACATGATCGAGTTCCGCGGTGTGCGCCCGCGATAGGAATGCGCGGCGGGGTCCGGCCACGGCCCCTGCTTTTCGGACCCGTAGGCCTCGACTTCGACGATCCGCACAACGACGCCGTTCGCACTCAGCCTCGCGCCGAGTAGGCGACTTGCCGCCAAAACAGGCGCAGGCAGCTCCGCTGCTCGTGAGTCCTTTCGGCGGTCCGGCCCTCCGAGAGGACTCACGAGCCGGCGGCCGTTTTGCTCGTCACACAACCGATTCTGCCCTGCCTCTTGACCTGCAGTTTGTGCCGGTCTATAAATTCATTACGTGATGATTTCACCAACTGATGAATTGGAGCTACACCATGATCGTCCCCGACGCCGCGGACGCGATCGCGATCCGCAACCTCACCGTCCGACGCGGCAACAAACCCGTATTGCACGACGTGAGCCTGACGGTTCAGCGCGGTTCGATCACCGGTCTGCTCGGACCTTCCGGTTGCGGGAAAACCACTCTGATGCGGAGCATCGTCGGCACCCAGATCGTCGAATCGGGCGACGTCACAGTGCTGGGTGAGCCTGCGGGATCGGCGCGATTGCGCGCACGCGTCGGCTACGTCACGCAGTCCCCCAGCATCTACTCCGACCTGACCGTGCGGGACAACGTCGCCTACTTCGGCGCGTTCTACCGCAAAGGACCAGCCGAGGTCGCGGCGGCGATCGAATCCGTCGGCCTCAGCGATCGGGCCGGTCATCGTGGTGACGAACTGTCCGGCGGTCAGCGCACTCGGGTGTCGCTCGCCTGCGCACTGGTCGCCCAACCGGACCTGCTCGTCCTCGACGAACCGACGGTCGGGCTCGACCCCGTGCTTCGCGTCGAGCTGTGGGAACGCTTCATCGCTCTTGCGAAAGCCGGCGCAACCCTGCTCGTATCGAGCCACGTCATGGACGAGGCCGAACACTGCGACCAGCTCCTGCTGATGCGCGACGGCAAACTTCTCGCGCAGCTGGCACCCGACGAACTTCGCAAACAAACGGGCGAAACCAGCCTCGAAAACGCTTTCCTGACCTTGATCCGAAACGAAGGTGCACCAGCATGAACGTCAACGCCTACGCCGCGACTTCGGTCCGAATCCTCAAGCAGCTCAAAGCCGATCACCGAACCGTTGCGATGATCGTCGCAGTACCTGCTCTGCTGATGACGCTGCTGTACTTCATCTATCAGAACGCCCCGACACTGCCTGGCCAGCAAAGCCTGTTCAATCGGGTCGGCATCAGCATGCTCGGCATCCTGCCGTTCATCGTCATGTTCTTGATCACGGCAATCGCGATGCAACGCGAACGCACCTCCGGAACGCTCGAGCGTCTGATGACCACGCCCGTATCCAAACTGGACCTGCTCGGCGGCTACGGCACAGCATTCTCGATCGCAGCGGGCATCCAGGCGCTGTTCGCCTGCGCGGTCAGCTTCGGCCTACTCGGCCTCGAATCGGCAGGTGGCGTCGCACTGGTTATCCTCGTGGCCATGGTCGACGCAGTCCTCGGCGTCGCGCTCGGTCTGCTCGCAAGTGCTTTCGCGCGCACCGAGTTTCAAGCAGTGCAATTCATGCCGCTGATCGTCGCACCGCAAATCTTCCTCTGCGGTCTGCTGGTACCGCGCGGCCAGCTGCCAGACTGGCTCGAATGGATAAGCAATCTGATGCCGCTCAGCTATGCGGTGGACGCCTTGAACGAGGTGTCGACGCAGACGGGAGCGACCGGGCTCATGTGGCGTGACCTGGCAGTCGTTGCCGGATTTGCAGTCGTCGCACTCTGCCTCGCCGCCGCGACGCTACGCCGACGGACCCCGTAGCGATGTCCGCAGATTCGAACGAGGACAAGCCGGACGGCGGCCGCACAGGCCGCCGGCCCGGCCAATCGGGCACCCGTGAGGCGATACTCGACTCCGCACGCGAACGGTTCGCACAGGTCGGCTTCGACAAAGCGTCGATCAGGTCCATAGCCGCAGGCGCAGGCGTCGATTCGGCACTCGTCCACCACTACTTCGGAACGAAACAGGAACTGTTCGTCAGCGTCGCGCAATTGCCCGTCGATCCTCAGGTTGTGCTGGCAGCAGTGAACGCGGCTTCGGTCGACGAACTCGGCGAACAACTTCTGCGTGCTGTCGTCGGAGCATGGGACGGACCTGCCGGCGTCGGTATTCTCGCTGCATTCCGCGGCGTCATGGCCGGCGCGGACCCGAGTCTGATCCGGACGTTTCTACTCGAGATTGCACTGAAGGGGGTGCGCGATCGGGTCGACGTCCCGGCAGGCACAGGCCAACACCGGGTTGCGTTGGCCGCGTCCCAGGTCCTCGGAATCCTGGTGGCCCGCAAGATGATCCTTCTCGAACCGATAGCGTCGATGCCCATCGACGAACTGGTCGAGCTGGCGGCCCCGACGCTGCAGCGCTACTTCACCGGCGACATCTTCTGACGCCGACCGCCCCAGCGATATCAGACTGCGGGCGCAGCTTCGCCTCGTGCCACCAGGTCGTCGTGTTCTGCCTCGTCGGTCACGTCGCGCGCCTCGTCGATCAGCAGTACGGGGATCCCCAGCTCGATCGGGTACGCACGCCGCAGCCGCGGATTGTAAAACGCTTCGACGCCCGCATCGCCGCTGACCAGCAACAACGGACCCTTGTCCTGCGGGCACGCCAGGATGCTGAGCAGATACGGATCGAATGCGATGTCTGATGCCACGACAGCGACCGTACGCTAGCCCGCACCCTCCGTCGGGAACAGCCTCGACGCAACCTCTTCGGTCAGTTCCTTGTACGCACCGTCGTGGCCGTCGTAGCACCACGTCGTCGGTCCCGGCTTGGGCAGACCCGCAGTGCGGAGCTCACGCGCGCTCGGCCGGAAGGTCGAGCTGACTGGGATCTGGTCCACAATGTGCACCAGATCGGGGCGGTCGTTGGACGGCAGTCCGCGCAAAGCTTCACTGACGACCTCGATCGGCAGATCGGCTCCCGCGCGTACCGTCACCGCCGCGACGGCGTATTGCGTGTTGCCGGATTCGACCCCGTACGCGACCGCGAGATCGACCTCACCGATCTCGTCGAGCTGATCGACGATCGGCTGCGTGTAAACCGGGCCGCGCGGCGCCTTCACCACCGTGTGTTTGTTGTCCACCAACCAGTAGTCGCCGTCCGCATCACGCCGGAACAGGTTTTCTGTCGGGACCCACGAGTCGCCCTGCGTGAACACGCCACGCATGCCGCCGTGCGGGATCTCGACACCTGACGTCGCGCGCCCGAGCAGCAACCCGACCTCGTCGTCGACGCACTTGCGTACGAAACCTTCGTCGTCCTCGAGGAATCGACCGGCTACAGCGTCGTAGGCCGCAAGCTCGACATGTGCTGTGCCAGGCACGGATCGGCCCTTGCAGCCCATCTTGTTGCCGCTGACGTTGGCGAGCACGACGTCACCCTCGATGGACGCGTAGAACTCGAGCACCCGAGCGGGCTTGAAACGGTCGGTGGTCCGCTGCCACAACCCGACCGGCATGCCCGACCCGATGAACAACCGAACAGGGTGATCGCGACCGAGCGGAAACTCTTCCGCGTCGAGAATTTCACGCATCATGGTCCACGTGTAGGTGACGACGGTGACGCCGTAGCGGTGCACCTCGTCCGCGAACTGCGACGGATCGAGACTGCGCGACAACGCAATACGAGATCCACCGGCGACGGCACCGCCGAGACTCACCAGCAGCCCGGACGAATGATGCAGTGGCGCAAGGCAGTACACGGTGTCGTTGCGATCGAGGTCGGCCGATGTCGCGGTGCCGAATGCGGAGAGCGCCCACCGATGGTTGGTGACGGGCTTGGCCTCCATCGAGGCGCCCGAACCGCTCAACAACACGAACCCGAGTTCGCGAGCCAAGCCCGGATTCGGCTTGTACCAGGCAGGAATGCGGACAGCACCCGGGTCGATCTGCTCGAGGTCGACGACGTTGCCACCGACCTCGACGTCGAGGCCGCGATTCTCGCCACCGCCGAGGACCAGCACCTTCAAACCTGTCGCAGCGGCGTTCTTGACGTTGTCGGGGTCGGCGACGACCGTGTCGATTCCGGTCAACTCCGCAGCGCGAGCGAGGTCGGAGCCGGGTGGCAGGAGAATTGCGACGGCACCGAGTCGGGACAGAGCAGCGATGGTGACCAGCGCGCTCGGGCGCGTCTCCATCAGGACGCCGACGTGTGCGGCAGGCCGAAGGCCGACCTGGATCAAGCCTCGGACGACGTTGTCGATACGGGTGTTGACGGCAGCGTTGGTGTGCACCCGATCGTCGAAGAGGAAGCACTCGCCCAGCGGCGCACGACGACCCTGTTCGGCAAGCAGACCGCCGAGCGAAATTCGAGTGTGCGGCTGGATCTGGCCCAGTCGCGACAACCGTGGCAACGCCCGCGCCGCCTCGCTCGACAGTTCCAGTGTGCCGCGGAACGCGTTGCTCGCGAACCCGACGATCTCTCGACCGACGCCGGCACCGACCTCGGCAACGGTCGCGGCGGTGTGGGCGAAGCGGGATCCGACCGATCCGACCGAGGCGGGCGCTTCGGGGTCGTTGTCGGCAGACATCTCGTGCACGATGTCCGGCTTCGGACCGAGACCTTCACGCCACAGCGCCCACGCCGCGACACCAGGCCAGGTCTGCCGTTCCGCGGTGCCACCGACGACAAGGCCGAAATGTCCTGCGCGCAAAGTCGCTTCGAAGACCTCGGCACGTGCAGCAGCACGCCGGATACCACGCACGGACGCGGGCTGACCGATGTCGTCGACTTCGCCGACGAAGGCAAGGATCGGGCAGGTCAGGTCTGCGAGAGTGATGAGCTGATCGCGAACGACGAAACCACCCGACATCATTCGGTTGTGCACGACGAACTGCTTGAGCAGTTCCGCAACGGCCGGGCCGGACCACGGCACCCACCCATCGGTCATCAGGAACCGGCGCTGCTGTTCGCGCGGGAGGAGCGCTTCGCGGTCGTGCAACTGCCTGACGAAATCCCAGCGTGCCTTGACCGTCTTGATCGGATCCAGGAGCTGAAACCCGGTGCGGGCCATCTGATCGGTGACCGCGAGACGGTTGAAGACGTGATCGGCAAGGAATTCGGCACCCTTTGCCGCGATGTTCGCGGGCAGGCCGAGCGGCATACCTGCGACGGCGTCGACCGGGCTGCCGAAGGCGATGATGCTCGCCAGATTCTTCGAGTGCCGGTACGCGCCTGCCTGGTAGCAGAACATGCCACCCTGCGAGTAGCCGCCGAGGTGAACGTCGCGGCCGGTGTGTCGACGAACGTCGTCGATCACGTCGCTCACGGCAACAACATGGTCGGCGAGCGTGCGCTCCCAGCCGCCCTCTTCGGTTGCGGGTGAGCCGAAGTCGACGACCCACGGATCGATGCCCGCCTTGTGCAGGATGCCGACGGCACCTGCGTCGGTGGTCACGTCGTAGACCTCCGCGCTGATCATCATCGGCGGCACCAGAACGACGGGTGGGCGCGATCCAAGCTCTTCGGTCGGGAAGTAACGCCGCAGCCGGTACATCGGCTTGCGCTCGACGACATCGAACGGCGTACCGGTCGCACCGGTTTCGAGGCCGCCGAACCGAACGACCTCCAGCCCGTTCTGCGCGGTCGCAACCAGCCTTTGGATCGGACCGATAACGGATTCCGCACTAATTTCAACCACGACAACACTCCCAAGACGAGGACGAATTCAGACCTACACGACGTCGTTGTGACGAGCTTTCCATACCGCCGACAACACTGCGGGCACCTTGGGAAATGTTCAGCTCACGCCCGACCACGGCCGGAGGGTGTCGGCGGTACGCCGGACCTCCCCCAGCTGCGCCGCGACCTGCACGCCGGCCGTGCCGCCACGGGCGTCGCGTGACGCAATCGAACCCGCGACGGTGAGCACATCACGCACCGCGGGGGTGAGCGCGGGATCGACGGCCGCGAACTCGTCGTCGGTCAGATCGGCGAGCCCGACGCCGCGAGCTTCGGCAGCACGGACGCACGCTCCTGCCGCCTCGTGTGCAACGCGGAACGGCACGCCGTTTCGCACGAGCCACTCGGCGATGTCGGTCGCCAGGGTGAATCCGGCGGGCGCCAACTCGGCCATGCGGTCGGTGTGAAAGGTCAGCGTCGCAACGAGTCCGGCGATCGCCGGAAGTAACAGCTCGAGCTGCGCGACCGAATCGAAGACCGGTTCCTTGTCTTCCTGCAGGTCACGGTTGTAGGCAAGCGGCTGCGCTTTGAGCGTGGCCAACAATCCGGTGAGGTTACCGATCAGGCGACCGGCCTTGCCTCGCGTGAGCTCGGAGACGTCGGGGTTCTTTTTCTGAGGCATGATCGACGATCCGGTCGACCACGCATCGGCCAGCGTCACGTACCCGAACTCGGGTGTGCTCCAGATGATCACTTCCTCGGCCATCCGACTGAGGTCGACCGCGATCATGGCGAAGACGAACGCTGCTTCGGCCGCGAAATCCCGCGAGGACGTCGCATCGATCGAGTTCTGCGCTGCGCTGTCGAAGTCGAGATCGGCCGCGATGGCATCCGGATCCACACCGAGCGACGAGCCTGCCAACGCACCCGAACCGTACGGCGAGACCGCCGCGCGTTTGTCGAAGTCCTGCAGGCGCGCGATATCGCGAAGCAGCGGATGTGCGTGCGCAAGCAGATGATGCGCGAGCAGTACCGGCTGCGCCGCCTGCAGGTGCGTCTTGCCCGGCATGACCGCATCCGGATGCGACGCTGCCTGGGTCGTGAGCGCATCGACCACGTCGAGGAGCCCGCCCGCGACGCGTCGCGCAGCATCGCGCAACCACATCCGGAACAGCGTCGCGACCTGGTCGTTGCGTGATCGACCTGCCCGCAGCCTGCCACCGACCTCTGCTCCGACGCGGTCGATCAAGCCGCGCTCGAGAGCACCGTGTACGTCCTCGTCGGACTCGGCGGGCGCGAACGCTCCCGACGCGACGTCGGCCGCGAGGTTGTCGAGACCGTCGAGCATCGTCCGTAGATCCTCGTCACGAAGCAGACCCGCCTTGTTGAGCACGCGAGCATGCGCCTTGGACGCTCGGATGTCGTACGGCGCGAGCACCCAATCGAAATGCGTCGACTTGCTCAGCGCAGCCATGGCAGCGGCCGGTCCCGATGCGAACCGACCGCCCCACAACGCGCCTTCGTTCGTGTGGGGTGCGTCCTGCGAGGTCACAGTCCCCGTTCTCCCGCAAGCCGGTTACGCCGCGCTGCGATCTTCGACGACAAGCCGTGCAGCTGGACGAAACCCTTCGCCGCCGACTGGTCGAAGGTGTCGCCCTCGTCGTAGGTCGCAAGGTTGAAGTCGTACAGGGATTCCTTGCTGCGGCGACCGTTGACGCTGATGTGGCCACCGTTGAGCACGAGCCGAATATCGCCCGTCACATGCTCCTGGGTGTGCACGACGAACGTGTCGAGTGCATCCTTCAGGGGCGAGAACCACAGGCCGTCGTACACCAGCTCGCTCCACCGCTGTTCCAGCTGCCGCTTGTAGCGGCCAAGCTCGCGTTCGAGGGTGACGTGTTCGAGCTCCTGGTGGGCAGCGATCAGCACCATCGCCCCCGGCGCCTCGTAGATTTCGCGGCTCTTGATGCCGACGAGCCGATCCTCGACCACGTCGAGCCGGCCGACGCCCTGCGCACCCGCACGCTTGTTGAGCTCCTGAATCGCCTGCAGAACGCTGACCTCACGACCGTCGATGGCGACCGGGCGGCCCTTCTCGAACGAGATGATGAGCTCGTCGGGCGCGAGGAAGTTGACGGTCGGATCGACGGTGTAGTCGTAGACCTCCTTCGTCGGCGCGTTCCACAGGTCCTCGAGGTACCCGGTTTCGACCGCGCGGCCCCAGACGTTCTGATCGATCGAGAACGGCGACTTCTTCGTGACGTTGATCGGGATGGCATTTTCCTCGGCGAAACGAATCGCCTTCTCGCGCGTCCACGCGTAGTCACGGACGGGCGCGAGCACTTCGAGATCCGGCGCGAGGGTGTTGAAGCCGACCTCGAAACGCACCTGGTCGTTGCCCTTGCCTGTGCAACCGTGCGCGACGATGTTGCCGCCGTGAGTGCGGGCAGCGGTGACGAGGTGCTTGACGATCAGCGGGCGCGAGATGGCCGACACCAGCGGGTAGCGGTCCATGTAGAGAGCGTTCGCCTGGATGGTCGGTAGGCAGTAGTCCTCGGCGAACTCGTCACGAGCATCGAGGACGACGGATTCGACGGCACCACAATCGAGTGCGCGCTGCCGGACGACCTCCATGTCCTCGCCACCCTGGCCGAGATCGATTGCGACGGCAATCACCTCGGCACCTGTCTCCTTGCCGATCCAGCTGATGGCGACGGAGGTGTCCAGCCCGCCCGAGTAGGCGAGTACGACGCGATCGGCCATTGTTGTTGTGCTCCTCTGTTTCAACGTTTGCGGTGATACTTACTGCTGTTTTGCCTGTTCAGGCAAGTTCTTCGAGCTTTGCGGCCAGCTGTGCGCCGGTGGTCGGCTCACGCGCGATCACAAGAATGGTGTCATCCCCCGCGATAGTGCCGACAACGTCGGGTAGCGAGGCCCGGTCCAAGGCGCTCGCCAGGTACTGCGCAGCGCCGGGAGGAGTGCGCAGTACGACCAGATTTCCGCTCGCGGCCGTGGAGACGAGCAGCTCCGAAAGCAGCCTCGACACCCGATCCGTACCGCCCGACACACCACGCACGGGACTGCCGTCTTCCGGCACGACGTAGACGCCGACTCCCCCGTCCGCGGCTCTGAGTTTGACCGCGCCGAGCTCCTCTAGATCACGCGACAGCGTCGCCTGCGTCGCCTCGATGCCTTCGCTCGCGAGCAGTGCGGCAAGTTCGGTCTGGCTTCGCACCGAGTTGGTCGACAGCAGGTCCACGATCCTGGCTTGCCGGCCTGCCCGTGTCCGCGCGATCTCGGGGTTGATCGTCATTGCTGTTGCTCCAGCAGCCACACGAGGAGCGCCTTCTGCGCGTGCAGCCTGTTCTCGGCTTCGTCCCACACGACACTCTGGGGTCCGTCGATGACGTCGTCGGTGATCTCCTCGCCACGATGAGCAGGCAGACAGTGCAGGACGACAGCCTGCGGATCCGCGCGAGCAAGCAGTGTCGCGTTCACCTGGAAGGGACGGAAAGGTCCGACGCGGTCGAGACCGTCGTTCTCCTGACCCATCGACGTCCAGGTGTCGGTGACGATCGCGTCCACGCCGTCGACCGCAGCGTCCGGGTCGGTCGTCACTGTGATCGTCGCTCCGGTGTCCTTGGCTCGCAGCCGCGCGGCTTCGAGCACGTGAGGCAGCGGCAGAAAGCCTTCCGGGGACGCGATCGTGACGTCGACGCCCGCGGTGACGCCACCGAGCAGCAGCGAGTGCGACATGTTGTTCGCGCCGTCGCCGAGGTAGGTCAGTTTCAAACCACGCAGCGTGCCCTTGCGCTCGGCCAACGTTTGCAGATCCGCGAGGACCTGGCACGGGTGAAACTCGTCGGAGAGGGCGTTGACGATGGGAACCGTTGCGCCGGAGGCCATCTCCTCGAGGCGATCCTGACCGAAGGTCCGCCAGACCACCGCGTCCACATACCGCGACAGCACCCGGCCGGTGTCCTGGAGCGTCTCCTCGCGGCCGAGTTGTGTGCTTCGCCCGTCCACAACGACCGCGTGACCACCGAGTTGAGCAATGCCCATCTCGAACGAGAATCGCGTCCGCGTCGAATTCTTCTCGAAGATGACTCCGACGCCACGCGGACCTTCCAGCGGCCTGCGCGAAAACGGTGCAGCCTTCAGCTCTGCGGCGAGTGCGAGCACTTCGGCCTGCTGCTCGGGTGTGAGGTCGTCGTCCCGTAGGAAGTGCTTCACGGTCATTTCGTCTCCTGAGCGGTGTTCGAGGCAGCGTCGAGAATCGCCGGTAGGGCGGAGACGAAGCTGTCGGCCTGTTCCTCGGTGAGGATCAGCGGTGGTGCCAGCCGAATCACGTTGGGTTTTGCAGGATTCACCAGAAAACCAGCAGCGCGAGCGTGGGCATCGACCTCGGCTGCGACATCGGCGGTGAGGACGATTCCGAGCAGCAGTCCGGCACCTCGAACGTGGTCGACGAGTGGATGATGCAACGACTCGATGCCCGTGATGATGGCTTTGCCCGTCGCATCGGCGCGCGAGACGAGGTCTTCGTCGGCGATCGTGCGCAGCACCGCCAACGCCGCTGCCGCACACACGGGATTTCCACCGAACGTGGTCCCGTGCATCCCTGGCTGCAGCAGTTGAGCAGTGGCACCCGTTGCGATGCACGCACCGATCGGGAGTCCCCCGCCGAGTCCTTTCGCCAAGGTCATGACGTCGGGAACGACGCCCGATGCCTGGTGCGCGTAGAACCAGCCGGTCCGACCTATTCCGGTCTGCACCTCGTCGAGGATCAGCAAGGCACCGTGGCGTGCGGTGATCTCGCGAGCCGCCGCAAGGTAGCCCTCCGGCGGTACGACAACGCCACTCTCGCCGAGGATCGGCTCGAGAAACAGCGCCGCCGTGTTGTCGTCGACCTCACGCTCGAGCGCGGCAACATCACCGAACGGCACGTGCACGACACCCGGCGGCATCGGCTCGAAAGGTGCCCGCTTCGCAGGCTGCCCGGTCAACGCGAGCGAACCCATCGTCCTACCGTGGAACGCATCTTCGGTCGCAATGATCTTCGGCCTGCCGGTCAGCCGGGCAATCTTGAATGCGGCCTCGTTCGCCTCGGTTCCGGAGTTGCACAACAACACTCGGCCGGACGCTCCCAGGTGCGCGAGCAGTTGCTCGGCGAGTGCGATCCCCGGCTCGGTCATGTAGAAGTTCGACGTGTGGCCGAGCGTGCCGAGCTGCGACGTGACAGCCTCGACGACGGCGGGGTGGCCATGGCCGAGGATGTTCACCGCGATGCCACCGAGCAGATCCAGGTACTGCTTACCGTCGGCGTCGTAGACGACCGCACCTTCGCCGCGTACGAGCGCGACCTTCGGTAGGCCGTAGTTGTTCATCATCGCGCCCGACCACCGCTGTTGCAGTTCCTGCGTGTGTGTCATGACTGGCCGTCCTTCTCGGTCGGATCTGGTGTCACCATGGTTCCGATGCCCTCGCCGGTGAACATTTCCAGGAGCACCGAATGTGCAAGCCTGCCATCGATGACGTGTGCACTCGACACACCGCCGCGTACCGCTCGCAGGCACGCTTCCATCTTCGGCACCATGCCCGCGTCCAGCGTCGGTAGCAGCTGTTCCAATGCGGCGGCATCGATTTCGGTGAGCAGCGAGCCGCGGTCCGGCCAATTGGCGTATACACCTTCGACATCGGTGAGCACTATCAACTTCTCGGCACCGATCCCCTCGGCGAGCGCGGCCGCCGCGGTGTCGGCGTTGATGTTGTGCACGACGCCGTCGACATCGGGCGCGATCGTCGAGACGACCGGAATACGTCCTGCCGCAATCAGATCCAGCACAGCATCCGGATTGACCGTCGTCACGTCGCCGACGAGACCGATATCGGTCTGCTCGCCGTCGACCTTGACGGTCCGTCTCGTTGCCGTGAAGAGGTGAGCGTCCTCGCCGGAAATACCAACGGCCAACGGACCGTGCGCGTTGATCAGACCGACCAACTCACGGCCGACCTGACCGAACAGCACCATCCGAACTACGTCCATCACCTCTGGCGTCGTCACCCGGAATCCGCCCCGGAATTCACCTTGCAGCCCAAGCCTTTTCAACATGGCACTGATCTGCGGTCCCCCGCCGTGCACCACGACGGGATGCACGCCGATCGTGCGAAGGAAGGCCATGTCCGCAGCGAAAGCCCGCTTGAGGTCGTCGTCGATCATCGCGTTTCCGCCGTATTTGACGACGACGATCTTGTCGGTGAATTTCTGCAGCCACGGCAATGCGTCTGCGAGCACGTGCGCCTTCTGACCGGCGGTCAGACCGTCGATGGTCACATCCGTCATGACGAATACGCCGAATTCTCTTCGACATAGGCGTGCGAGAGGTCCGTCGTCCGGATGGTCGCCGACGCGGAGCCGACACCGAGGTCGACGATCAACTCGATGTCTTCGCCGGTCAGGTCGATCTCACGGGCGCCCGGCGCACCGACACCGTCGATGCAGACGAAGCTTCCGTTGAACGACACCGAGATTCGGTCGGGATCCAATTCGATGGGTGCGATGCCGATTGCTGCCATCACACGTCCCCAGTTGGGGTCCGACCCGAACAGTGCGGTCTTGACGAGGCTGTCACGCGCGACGGTCCTGGCGCCGACCAACGCGTCGGCTTCGGTTTTTGCTCCCGTGACCGCCACCGTGACCCGCTTGGTGACACCCTCGGCGTCGGCCATCAGCTGGTAGGCCAGATCGTCGCAGACGGCGAGCACGGCAGCGTCGAGTTCGGCCTGGGTCGGCGCGACTCCGCTGGCACCCGAACTCAGCAGCAGGACGGTGTCGTTGGTCGAGGTAGCGCCATCGACGTCGAGCCTGTCGAACGTCATTCGCGTTGCCGCGCGCAGTGCCGCGTCGAGTTGTTCGGCGGTTGCGACCGCATCGGTCGTCACAACCGACAGCATGGTCGCCAACGACGGCGCGAGCATGCCCGCACCCTTTGCCATCCCGCCGACGACCCAGTTGCCGTCGTGGTGGAAGGCGGCTTCCTTGGCGACGGTGTCCGTCGTCATGATCGCGTGTGCGGCATCCGTGCCACCCGAGATACCGCCTGCCAACTCGTGCACGATTTCGGTGAGCCCGGGAACAAGTTTGTCCATCGGCAGACGATCGCCGATCAGTCCCGTCGAGCACACTGCGATCTCGCCACCGCCGGTGTCGGTGCCCCAATTGCTCAGAGCGGCAGCGAGTTCCTCTGCGGTCCTGTGGGTGTCCTGAAATCCCGGAGCACCTGTGCACGCGTTCGCGCCGCCCGAGTTCAGCACCACCGCGCGGACGCGTCCCGAGGTGAGGACCTGCTGCGACCACAACACCGGCGCTGCCTTGACCTTGTTCGTGGTGAACACGCCTGCCGCGGCCTGCTCGGGTCCCTCGTTGAAGACGAGTGCGAGATCGAGCTTGCCGCTCTTCTTGATGCCCGCTGCGATGCCGGCCGCACGAAAGCCTGCGGGTGCTGTAACACCCTGGGTCCGAAGCAGTTTGCCATTCATGAACTTCTCCCCTGCCAACTTGTCTGCTGCGGTCACGGTGCGAGTCCTACCGTCGAGAGCCCGTCGGTTTCGGTGAATCCGAGGGCGAGGTTCATCGATTGCACCGCGCCACCCGCGGTGCCCTTCGTGAGGTTGTCGATCGCGGAGATCACAACGAGCAATCCCGCTTCCGTGTCGACCGTCAGCCCGATTACAGCCACGTTCGAGCCGAGTACGGACCCGGTCGTCGGGTACCGACCTTCCGGTAGCAGATGCACGAAAGGCTCATCGGCATATGCCTTTTCGTAGACTGCCCGCGCCTCGTCGGCGGTGACGGTCGTCGGTGCCGTGCAGGTCGCGAGAATGCCGCGTGGCATCGGAGCCAGTACCGGGGTGAACGAGACCGTCACCTCGGTATCCGAGATTGCCGACAGGTTCTGCCGAATTTCGGGGGTGTGCCGGTGGACGCCACCGACCCCGTACGCCGACACCGAACCCATCACTTCGGAGCCGAGTAGATTCGGCTTGAGCGCCTTGCCCGCACCGGAAGTCCCGCTTACTGCAACCACATTCACGCGCGGCTCGACGATGCCTGCCGCAATTGCGGGTGCCATCGCGAGGCTTGCTGCGGTCGGGTAGCAACCGGGAACCGCGATCCTCGTCGCACCCGTCAGCCGTTCGCGCGCACCGGGAAGTTCAGGAAGGCCGTAGGGCCAGGTCCCGGCATGCGCTGTGCCGTAGTACTTCTCCCACGCCGCGGCGTCCGTGAGCCTGAAGTCGGCACCGCAGTCGATGATGACGGTCGAATCCGGCAACGCGTTGGCGATCTCCGCCGAGTTGCCGTGCGGCAGACCGAGGAAGACGACGTCGTGACCCGCGAGTTCGTCGATGGTCGTCGCTGTGAGCACTCGATCCGCCAGCGGCAGTAGATGAGCGTGGTGCTCACCGAGCGTCGTCCCAGTATTACCGCCCGCGGTGAGCGCTCCGATCGACAGTTCACCACGCACGTAGGCTGGGTGCCCGAGGAGCAGGCGCAGGATTTCCCCGCCCGCGTAACCACTGGCACCCGCGACCGCGATCGTGCCGGGGTTCTGAACAGTCCAATCTCCCATGCGGTTCATTATGCACCATCATGCAAGTTCATTCATAGAGTGGGTCTGCCTCGAGGAAGATCGCTGGTCGAAGCCGGACAAACCGCAACCAATCAGCCGAGGCGGTGGCAGAGTTACCTCCTATGACAACGCCTGCCGACGACGACGTTTCGCTGACCAAAGCCCCTGTCGAAGAAAACGATCGCGGCTTCTTCGGCCAACCGTTCGCGCTGGCGAATCTGTTCGGCGTCGAGATGTGGGAACGCTTCTCGTTCTACGGCATGCAGGGCATCCTGCTCTATTACCTGTACTACTCGGTGACCGAGGGCGGCCTCGACATCGATCGGGCGACTGCGACGAGCATCGTCGGCGCCTACGGCGGCACCGTCTACCTGTCGACGATCATCGGTGGCTGGATCGCCGACCGCGTGCTCGGCTCCGAGCGGACCCTGTTCTACAGCGCGGTGCTGATCATGTTCGGCCACATCGCCCTTGCGGTTCTGCCCGGCGTCGTCGGCGTCGGCGTCGGCTTGGTCCTCGTCGCGGTCGGCAGCGGTGGCTTGAAGGCGAACGCAACGTCGATGGTCGGCGAGTTGTACTCCGAACACGACGAGCGTCGAGACGCCGGCTTCTCGATCTTCTACATGGGTATCAACATCGGCGGTTTCGTCGGTCCACTGCTGACCGGCGTCGCTCAGGACAAGATCGGCTTCCACGCCGGATTCGGTTTGGCCGCAATCGGTATGGCCCTCGGTCTCACGCAGTACACCGTGTTCCGCAGGCACTTGCACGGCGTCGGCGCAACGGCGCCGAACCCGTTGCCCGCCGCCGAACGCCCGCGGTGGATCGCCGTCGCGGTCGGCGGACTGATTCTGATCGCCGTACTCTCCATCACCGGCGTCATCACTGCCGCGAGCCTGTCCGACATCGTCGTCGGCGTCACGATCGTCGCTGCCGTCGTCTACTTCGCAGTCATGCTGTCCAGCAAGCGAATCACGGCCGTCGAACGTAGCCGGGTGATCTCGTTCATTCCGATGTTCATCGCGAGCGCCGCATTCTGGTCCTTGTTCCAGCAGCAGTTCACCATGATCGCCGAGTACGCCGACAAACGCTTGAACCGCGACGTATTCGGCTGGGAATTCCCGGCGGCATGGGTCCAGTCGATCAACCCCGTCTTCATCATCATCTTCGCGGGAATCTTCGCCGCGATGTGGACCAAACTCGGTTCGCGGCAACCGACTACACCGCTCAAGTTCGCCGCCGCGAACGCCGTCATGGGCGTCGCATTCCTCTGCTTCATCCCGATCTCCGGCGGTGGCCCCAACAGTGCGCCGGTGATAGCACTCGCAGGCATTCTGCTGCTGTTCACGTTCGCCGAACTGTTGCTCTCCCCCGTCGGTCTTTCGCTGGCAACGAAGTTGGCTCCCAAGGTGTTCCACACGCAGATGGTCGCGCTGTTCTTCCTTTCCGTTGCGCTCGGGTCGGCGATGGCAGGAACACTGGCGGGCTACTACGACGAGGCCAACGAGAAGCCGTACTTCATCGCCATCGGTGGTGCGTCGATCGCGGTCGGCGTGGTCGTTGCCCTCTTGTCACCGTGGATCAAGAAGATGATGGCCGGCGTGCGCTGAGCGAGCGTCAGCCGACGACGACTTCACCCGACGAACGTGACGATCGAGGCGGCGATCGCATCGGCATAACGTTGCCGCCCGGTAGCCGACGACAACGTCTCTGCCTCGCCGGGGTCGCGCATGTTGCCGCACTCGATCAGCGCGGTCGGCTGCTGCGACAGGTTGAGCCCTGCCAAATCTTCACGCGGGTTCAATCCGTCGGCTCCCACATAGGTCGACGGCACCAACCCCGCGCCTGCCAACCCATCGCGCAACGTCTGCGCCAGCCGAACCGACGGACCCTCCTGCGCGGGATTCAGCGGCGGCGACGAATAGGCGACGTGAAAACCATGGGCACCCGGCGAGGTGGCACCGTCGGCATGAATGGACACGACAGCCGCGGCAGCAGCCCGGTTACCGATCGCAGCACGTTCGTCGACACACGGCCCGACACCGTCGTCACTCGGCCTGGTGAGCACGACCTCGATGCCGCGCGCGATCAAGGCGTCCCGCACTCGGACAGTGACGTCCCAGGTGAACGCGTGCTCCGGGTAGCCGGCGTCGGTGGACGTGCCGGTCGTGTTGCACGGCTTCGTCCGCCCTCGACCATCGGGAACAAGCGCGCCGATCTCGGCCGCGTGCGACCCGTTGCCGCCGTTGTGTCCGGGATCGAGAACGACAACTCGCGGGGAGGCCAGCGTCACCGGCAACGCAGGTTGTGTGGAGATCTGCGTCGGTGCCGCAGCGGTCTCGACCGCAGCGGGCGGTACCGGCGTGGCGCAGCCTGCGAGCACGATCGTCGTGACGCCGACGATCAGGCCGAACGGGAATAGTCGTCGCACACCTGAAGACGATAGTTCCCTGGATTCATGCCGAGGGCCCGACCAACTAGTCAGCCTGCGCGGACGCCAGCAATTCGAGGGTCTGCTCCGAGGTGAAGAACGGCGCCAGACGCGCACGGATCTGCGATGCGAGCACACCGTTCTCTTTGGCCGCTTCGATGACGGGTGGCGCGAACGTGATGAGCTCGGTGACGATGTCGTCGCCGGTCAAACCGAGTTCGGGCAGCAGCGCAGCGACGGTGAATTCGCCGTACCTGTCGAAGAACACATCGATGCAGGCTTCGACGACGTGCCCGAAGTACTCCTTGTTGCGTCCTGACTCGACGATGTCGAGCACGATCATCACGACCTCGCGCAGTTCCTGCTTACTGAGGTATTCGCGGAGCACGCTGACCGGTTCGTCGGCGTGCAGATCCCACAGCTCCATCGCGGCATCATGCAACGGCGCATCGTGAATCAGCTCTTTGATCGCGTTGTTGGTCCGCCGCAGCGCGAACTGCGCACCCCTGCCCGCGACATCGCCGATGAATCCCTCCAGGTGCCGGTCGCCGGCGCTACGAACCTTGCTCGCTGCCGAACTACCCGCCTTCAGCACCCGCGACATGCCCGGAACCTTCTCCGCGCGTGCACGATTGGCGGCCATGAAGTCCGCGACGATCTTGTTGACGAAGCTCGATGCGACCGTGGCGACCAACGGGCTCTCGGTCAATCGCTCCAAAGCCCGATTGTGCAGCGTGTGCATGGCGAGGAACTGCTCGATCAACGCCGCAACGGGTTCCCGATCGACGACGTCGCCGAGGCTGTACTCGTCACTCTCGGCGAGGTCGTAGATGGCTTCGGCGATCGCTTCGACCATCTCGGTGACGATGTCGCTGCCACCGATTTTGTCGACGACACGATGCGCGGTTTCTTTCACGTGCGCGCGATCGACAACTTCCCCCACGATCAACGTGTCCGCAACACCGAGCACATCCGCGACATCGCGGCGAATCACGTCCTCGAACCGGTCGCCGGTCAGTTCCGCAATCACGAACTCGACCTGAGCGTCGAGCAACTTCTCCGCAAGCGCGTTCGGATCCGAACTCACTCGTTCCCCTTCGGTTGTTCTTCAGGTTTCTTCATCGAACGGCGAATCTGCTCCAGCCGGTCGTGCCCCGCCTTCTCCCGAGCATCCCACTGCTCCTGCAGCGACTTACCCGCAGCTGTGTCCTGATCCAACTCCCCCGCACCGACCGACGTCCCGAAGCGCTGTTCGATCTTCTCGCGCACCCGACCGAAGGTCGGTACACCACCGGTCGTGTAGTCCGCATCAGGTAGATGCGTAGCCGGCAGCACGCCTGGCGACGCGGGACCCGGCTGTGCTTGTGCAGGAACAGCCTCTGCGACAACCGGTTCCGCTGGATGCACCACGGCTGAATGCACCACGGCCGCGTCGTGAACCGCCGCAAGCGCGGGCCGTCCCTCGGTCGCCGATCGAACGACCTCGAGTAGTTCGTCGTCGGTCAAAGCCTGTAGCTGAACAACAAGATCGGACATGACAGCCTCCTCGGTAGCCGTTCCCAGGCTAGTCGTCCTTTCCGTCGCGGATCAGGCCCGCATCTGCGCACCGACCGCTTCCGACGCCGCCGCGACCGCCGCGTCACGTGCCGCGCTTGCCTCGTCCTCGGTCAAGGTGCGATCGGCGGCGCGGAACCGCAGCGCGAACGTCAGCGACTTGCGGCCGCCGAGTTGCTCACCGGTGTACACGTCGAACAGCCTGATGTCTTCCAGCAACTCGCCACCACCCGAACGCAGGGCCACTTCGACGGCAGCGGCCGGTACGGCCTTGTCCACCTTGACCGAAACATCCTGCAGCACAGCAGGAAAAGGTGACACCGCGGGCGCTGGAAGCCCAGTGTCGATGGGTAGGCCATCGAGATCGATTTCGAGCGCGCAGGTGCGCTTCGGCAGTCCCGCACGTTCGAGGACCGCCGGATGCAACTCACCTGCGTGGCCGACGACGACGCCGTCGACAACCAGTGCCGCGCAACGACCGGGATGCCACGGCAGATGTTGGGCCGCTCGGCGTTCCACGGTAACTCCAGCTGCGGACGCAATCGTATCGACGGCGGCGAACGCGTCTGTCGCGTCGGCCTGACGCCCGGGTCCCCATGGACCACGGGGCTCACGCAGTCCGGTCAGAACAGCTGCGGTATGCACCGGCTGCGCAGGCAACGACCCGTCGAGCGTTGCGATCTCGTCGTCGGTCGGGCGGCGATCGACCGGCAACGGATCGACCGGACGCGTGTTCGGACCAGGCAGCACCACCTGAGCGATCCCGAAGATCGCCAGATCACGCTGACCGCGTGCAATATTGCGGCCGGCAACCTCGAGCAGACCGGGAAGCAGCGTTGTAGCCAACTCGGGTCGATCCGCCTCGAGCGGATTCAGCACGCGGGAAGTGGAACGCCGCGGATCGTCGGCGTCGAGGCCCCACACATCGAACACGTCGGTCGGCAGGAACACCGGCGGGGGTACCTCGACGAAACCGGACAATGCCAAAGCCCGGCCGAGCGCGCGCCGACGCTTCTGTGTCGCGGTGAGGCCACGTCCGGGAGGTGCCGCAGGAAGGATCGACGGAATCAGCTCGAGCCCTTCGAGCCGGAGCACTTCCTCGACGAGGTCGGCGGGCTGGACGAGATCGGGGCGCCAACTCGGCGGAGTCACAACGAGTTCGTCGCCGTCTTCGACTACCGCACAACCGATTTGGGTCAGCCTGCGCACCGCGGTGCCCGCTGGATAGGCGACACCCGCAACCTGATCGGGTAGACCCGCCGGCATGCGAACAGCCGCTCGGTCGGCGGGTGCACCACCGACGTCGGTCAGCACGGGTTCCACAGTGCCGCCGGTGATCTCGGCAAGCAGCGTCGCCGCTCGATCGAGCGCCTTGACGTTCAGCGCGGGGTCGACCACTCGCTCGTAGCGCTTGCTCGCCTCCGACGACAACTTGTGCCGACGCGCAGTCCGAAAGACTGCCAACGGATTCCAGGTGGCTGCTTCGAGCAGGATGTCGACCGTGTCGGCGCCGACCTCGGTCGAGGCACCACCCATGACGCCTGCAAGCGATACGACACCGGTGTCGTCGGCGATCACGACGTCTTCGGGGTCGAGTGGCCGCTCGACGTCGTCGAGGGTCCGCAGCTTCTCGCCTGCAACCGCTCGGCGAACGACCAAGCCGCCCTCGACCTTTGCCGCGTCGAAGGCGTGCAGCGGATGCCCGACCTCGAGCATCACGTAGTTGGTCACATCGACGGCGGGCGAGATCGGCCGGACACCCGACAGCAGGAGGCGGCGCTGCAACCACCACGGACTCGTTGCCGACGGATCGATACCGGTGACTTTGCGCAGCGCGAACCGAGTCGCGCTCGACTCGGGCTCCATCGTCACCGTCCACGCTTCACCTTGCGCCGGAGGCGATTCCACATCGGCGGGATCGGAGAATGCCAGGTCGAAACCGCATGCCAACTCGCGCGTGAGGCCGCGGACCGAGAAGCAGTACCCACGATCGGGTGTGATGTTGAGTTCGATGATCGTGTCGCCCAGACCGAGCAGCGAGTTGCCGTCGAAACCTGGTTCGGCAGTGCCTGGTTCGAGGACAAGGATGCCGGAATGATCCTTGCCGATGCCGAGTTCGGACACCGAGCAGATCATGCCGTCGGATCCGTGGCCGTAGGTCTTGCGCGACGCGATCTCGAAACCGCCGGGCAGCACAGCACCTGGCAGCGCCACCACGACCAGATCGCCGACCGTGAAATTGCGCGCACCGCACACGATGCCGCGCGGCGCCGCTTCGCCGACCTCGACCTGGCAGAACCGGATCGGCTTCTTGAAGTCGGTCAGCTCGGTGATCTCGACGACACGTCCGACGACCAACGGTCCGTCTACTGGCTCGAGCGTGTCGACCTCCTCGACCTCGAGACCGACCCGCACGAAACCGGCGTCAAGCTCCTGCGCGGTCACCGACCAGTCGGGATTGGCCCGCTGGATAATCTCGGTCAGCCACGATTGCGCTACTCGCACGTCTGTTTTCGCTCTCTTGTCTCGGTGAAGATCAGGCCTGCGCGCCGAACGGCAGCGTGAATCGGATGTCGCCTTCGACGATGTCGCGCATGTCGGGAATCCCGTTGCGGAACTGCAGGGTTCGTTCCAGTCCCATTCCGAACGCGAAGCCGCTGTACACCTCGGGGTCGATACCGCAGGCGCGCAACACGTTCGGATTGACCATGCCGCAGCCGCCCCACTCGACCCAGCCTGCGCCACCCTTCTTACCGGGGAACCACACATCGACCTCGGCCGACGGCTCGGTGAAGGGGAAGTAGTTGGGCCGCATACGAGTACGCGTATCAGGTCCGAACAGCGCACGGGCGAACGCATCGAGAGTCCCGCGCAGATTGGCCATCGTCAGACCCTTGTCGACTGCCAGGCCTTCGATCTGTGAGAAGACCGGCGTATGCGTCGTGTCCAGCTCGTCGGTGCGGAACGTTCGGCCGGGGCACGCAACGTAGATCGGCAGCTCACGCTCGAGCATCGTCCGAATCTGCACGGGCGAGGTGTGGGTCCGCAGCACCTGACGCGAACCTTCGGGCGCAACGTGGAAGGTGTCCTGCATCGTCCGCGCCGGATGATCGGGCAGGAAGTTGAGTGCGTCGAAGTTGAAATGTTCGGTCTCGACCTCGGGGCCTTCTGCGATCTCCCAGCCCATTGCGACGAAGAAGTCGGCGACCTGCTCGGAGATCACCGTTACCGGGTGCCGTGCGCCCTGCGGCCTGCGGTCGGCAGGAAGGGTCACGTCGATCGATTCGGCTACGAGAACGGCAGCGTCGCGGTCGGCGAGCAGCACCTCGCGGCGCGCGTCGTACGCCTCGCTCACCCGAACGCGAGCAATGTTGACGCGTTTGCCCGCGTCGGCCTTCTGCTCCTTCGGCAGGGCTCCGAGGCCACGTCGCGCGAGCGCGATGGGCGACTTGTCACCCTGATGCTCGGTCTTCGCCTCGGCAAGTGCATCCAGATCCGCTGCCGCGGCGAACGCCTTCTCGGCAGCGGCGGCGGCCGACGCGAGCGACTCTTCGCTGAGCGGATCCATGTCGAGAACTCCTGAGATCGATACCGGGCGTTATGTACTGCTGATCTTATTGGATCGGTTTCTACGCTCGACGCCGCTAGGCACCCGCGCGGTGCACCCGCGCACTGCTGTAGAGGCAGATCGCGGCTGCCGCGGCCAGATTGAGGCTTTCCGCACGGCCGTGGATCGGGATGCGGACTCTGTGATCTGCCCGTGCCAGCACGTCGGCAGGCAATCCGTGGGCCTCGTTTCCGAACAACCACGCGGTAGGTCGGGCAAGCACGTCGTCGGCCCGATCGAGGTCTACTTCTCCGTCGGCGGCGGTCGCGAGCAATTGCAAGCCAGCCGCCTTCGCCGCATCGAGCGCGGCGTGCACATCGCGTTCACGGGCGATCGGCAGATGGAACAGACTGCCCGCCGACGACCGGACGCACTTGCCGTTGTGTGGATCGACAGTGTCGCCGGCAAGCACAACGGCATCGGCACCGACAGCATCGGCGACACGGATGAGAGTGCCTGCATTGCCCGGCTCGGCGATCTCGACCGGAAGCGCAACTAGCCGCGGATCCCCCACCAATGCCGCCCCGATCGGAACATCGATCAGCCTGCAGACGGCGACCAGACCAGGCGGTGTGACGGTGTCACCGAGCGCGCGAGCAGCGCGGTCGTCGACGAGAGCCACCCGAACCGACGACACAGCCGCACGCTCGATGAGTGCCGCGGCACGATCGCTGGTATCGGCGGTGTAGAACAACTCGCGGACGTGACCACCGTCGAGTGCAGCTTCGATCGAATTTGCACCTTCGACGAGAAACTCACCCGTCTTACGCCGACCGGCGCTGCGAAGGAGCTTGACAGCCGAAACGACCCGTGGGGTCCGCTCGGTGAGCGCGTCCACGGGTCGTCTCTGGGGTTGAATCAGGCAGCCTCACCGGCAGGCGCGTTCACGTCGGCGGGCAGTGCCGCCTTCGCGATCGCGACCAAGCCGGCGAATGCCTCGGCGTCGGAGACGGCAAGCTCAGCGAGAATCTTGCGGTCGACCTCGACGCCAGCAGCCTTCAGGCCCTGCACGAAGCGGTTGTACGTGATGTCGTTGAGACGCGCCGCAGCGTTGATGCGGGTGATCCACAGCTTGCGGAAGTCACCCTTGCGCGCACGGCGGTCACGGTAGGCGTAGGCGAGCGAGTGGAGCTGCTGCTCCTTCGCCTTGCGGTACAGCCGCGACCGCTGTCCGCGGTAGCCGCTGGATGCCTCGAGAATCGAACGACGCTTCTTCTGGGCGTTGACCGCCCTTTTTACGCGTGCCACTTGCTAAATCCTGTCTGTGTTGGACCCCGCGGCCCGAATTGATCGAAAAGGGTCAGATACCGAGAAGGCGCTTGATACGCGGGGCATCGACAGCGGCCACGTCGGTCTGGCCATCGAGACGACGGGTACGACGGCTGGACTTGTGCTCGAGCAGGTGGCGACGGTTCGCCTGCTCGCGCAGCAGCTTGCCGCGTCCGGACACCTTGAATCGCTTCGAGGCGCCGCTGTGGCTCTTCATCTTGGGCATGTGATCCTCAGTTCTGTTCGTACTGCTTACGGTGTGGTCGGTGTGACTAACCGCCTGCTGCTTCGCCTTCCGGCGCTGCTGGTGCCTGCGGTGTCGCAGGAGCCTGCGGTGTTGCTGGCGCCTG
Organism: Antrihabitans spumae; assembly: GCF_043944905.1. Taxonomy (NCBI): domain Bacteria; kingdom Bacillati; phylum Actinomycetota; class Actinomycetes; order Mycobacteriales; family Nocardiaceae; genus Antrihabitans; species Antrihabitans spumae. Next base: position 126,317 of record NZ_JBIMSN010000094.1, on the reverse strand, counting down.
CGGTGTTCCAGCTGCCTGCGCTGGGACACGCGGTGCCGCGGTGGCCCGAGGGGCTGCCGCGCCTTCTTGCGCCTGCACGCGGGTCTTCGCGCCCTTGTGGGGTGCGAGGACCATGGTCATGTTGCGGCCGTCCTGCTTGGCCGAAGTCTCGACGAATCCCAGTTCGACGACATCCGCCGCGAGACGCTGGAGCAACCGGTACCCGAGTTCGGGGCGGGACTGCTCACGTCCACGGAACATGATGGTCACCTTGACCTTGGATCCGACCTCGAGGAAGCGAATGACGTTGCGCTTCTTCGTCTCGTAGTCGTGATCGTCGATCTTGGGTCGGAGCTTCTGCTCCTTGATGACGGTCTGCTGCTGGTTCTTACGAGATTCGCGTGCCTTCTGCGCCGTCTCGTATTTGAACTTGCCGTAGTCCATGATCTTGCAGACCGGTGGACGGGCATCGGGCGCGACCTCGACCAGGTCGAGATCTGCTTCCAAAGCGACACGAAGTGCATCTTCAACACGCACGATTCCAACCTGTTCGCCTCCCGGTCCGATAAGCCGGACCTCGGGAACTCGGATGCGATCGTTGATGCGGGTCTCAGTGGTGATGGGGCCTCCTAGGTAGAGCGGTGTCTTTGTGACAACCGCCGGCAGGGAGGAACTCTTCCCACTATCAACGCCAGAAGCCCCGCTCGGTGGTTACCGATGCGGGGCCCGATGTCGACCGGCCAGCTTCATCCCAATGCCGAAAGGCATCGCGACGAAACCCCTCGTGAATCAGAGGGAGCCCATTCGATTGCTCGAACGGGCGACCGGACCGTGACGCATACGTAAGTCGCGTAACGGTGGGAGTCGGGCTCCACTTGCTGCCCCGGAACAGTGTCCAGGGAGGTCGTCACCGAAAACCTTATCATTTGCCCACGTCGTAACCGAATCGCAGCGGAAAGAGGAGTCCCCCGCGGGCAGGAGACCGGGCCGAGGATGGAATCCTGTCAACCATGACCGACCAGCCTGTACGTGAACTCGCCGACATCCCCGCAGTGGAGGTGATCAGCCGTGCCGCGGTGATGCTGATGAGTTCTGCGGCTGAAAAGCTCGGACTTTCCGACCCCAACCCGGACGAAAGCCCAAGTCGCGACCTCGACGAAGCTCGCAGAGTCATCACAGCCCTCGCCGGTCTCGTCACCGCGTCGCTCGAATACCTGGGTCCGCACGCGGGTCCGATCCGTGACGGCTTGCAGTCGCTGCAGCGCGCATTCCGCGAAGCGTCTGCTCATCCCGACGAGCCGGGCAAAGGTCCCGGCGAGAAGCTGACCGGGCCTGTTTACTGAGCGGGCCCCCTGCGCGGCGTTGTGTCGTCACCGTCGACGGCCTCGCCACCGAGCGCTTTGTGGAGCAGGTGGAGTCCGGACCGCACCGGACCCTCTGGCGCCATGTGTTCGACGGTGTCGACCAAGCCGGTGAGTGCTTCCTTGATGGTTGCCGACCCGGTCTGAGCAGAATGCGCTGCCGAATGGGTAGCCGACCGCGCAGTGGACCGCGCCGAGTCGGCCGCGGTACGCGCGCCGACCGATACCGGCGCGAACACCGCCGCCGGTGCAGCACTCAAAGCTGACAGCTGCGCCTTCGCTGCGGAGCTCAGCCTGTCCGGGCTGAGCCGCTCGGCACTCAGCGTCGCGATACCCGCCCGCGGCTCCGGTTCCTGCTCGGCTGCATCGGCAAGTAGCCGGTCGGCGTCGGCGGTCACCAAGTCGATGATCCGACGCAGCTCGGCGTTGACGACCTCTGGATTCTCGAACACGGTCTGGTGCCCGCATTTCGGAATAACGGTCATCGTCGCACCGGGAATCGCGTCGGCAAGCTTCTCCTGCTCGGCGATCGGTACGAAGTGGTCGTTGAAGCCGCCGACAACCGCGGTGTAGGCGTTGCCAAGTTCGGCGAGCCCAGCCCGTTCGTCGTGGTCCTGAATCGCAACGACGATGTCGCCCGCCTGCCGAAATCCGTTGCCGTAGACGATCGCCGTCGTCAATCGAAGTGCGGTCCGCTTGTGCACCGCAAAGAAGCGCAGACCGACAAGATAGGGAGCAAGCCCGAGTAGCCGCAGCATAAATCGCGGCACGGCGTCGGCAACAATCATAAAGCCTGCGACCTCACGCCTTATCAGCCAACTCACCGGTGCAAGTACCCGCCACAAACCGAACGACATCGTCTTGCTCAACGGCCCAGCGGAGGTCGAGCAGAGCACGAGGCCGCCGATGCGGTCGGCGAGATCAGGTCGGGCAGCGCGGAGCGCAAGGACGGTCGCACCTCCCATACCGTGCCCAGCGAGCACGAGATAGCCCTCCGGCGCGGTGGCGTCGATGACCCGACCGAGATCGTCGGCTAGTTGGCGTAGACCGCGAATTCCCTGGTCCAGCTTTCGGGTCCCCGACTTGCCGTGGCCGCGCGCGTCGTAGCTCACTCGCCGTACCGGCGAATCTTCCAGCGCCGGACGCTGATAGCGCCATGCGCTGGCATTCATCTGAATCCCATGGACGAACACGACCGTCACCGCGGCATCGGCCGGACCGTCGATCTCGACATGCAGCGGCACACCGTCCGCGGTCCGCACGGTCGCCGGCTGCCCTGGCCTGATCTCGTCGGCGAGCTCACGCCACGGCCGACCACTCCAGAACTCGAGAATGCCGAGCCAGGCCATCAACGCGGCTGCGCCCGCGAACAGGACGACCACAAAACCCCACCACAGCGTCGTCGTGTCGACCAGCCAGTAGAGGGCTCCCCCGATCACAGCGAGCGTCACGAGCGCGGCAACTCCTGCCAAGGCAAGAAACTCCAACGCACACGCAGCGCGAGTACGCCTGGGCCCGTTGTACTGGTTTGTGTCCTGTTTCGCTGTGTCCTGCAACGCTGCGTTCGTCATCGAACACCTCCGCATCGAGTTCGTGCCCGAAGCCTAAACCGGTGCGGTCGGTGCCGGACCGCGAACGCGTTACGTGGACGACTCACCGATTCCAGGTCGGAAAGCGAGTGCAATGCTGTCGGACATGACGACGAACATTCTTCTCGTTCCCGGTTTCTGGCTCGGCGGATGGGCATGGGACGCGGTCGCCGACGACCTGCAACGACGCGGCGACCTGGTGACTGCCGTGACGCTCCCCGGCATGGACGCAGCCGACGACCGAAGCGCCGTCAGCCTCGACGACCAGGCGCGCGCACTTCTTGCTGCAGCGGACAATGCCGATGCGGGCAGAACCGTTCTCGTCGCGCACAGCGGAGCGGCAGCACCCGCCACCCTCGCAACCGATCTCGATCCGAATGCATTCGCCTGTGTCATCTACGTCGACACGGCGCCGTTGCCGGACGGCTTCACCATCTTCGACGATCTGGATCCGACGGCGACCGAGGTCCCGCTACCGAGCTGGGAAGAACTCACGGCCGCTGGAAACAGTCTCGAAGGCTTGGACGAGGCCGCTCTGACGATGTTCCGCGAACGGTCGGTACCGGTGCCCGCGCGGGTAGCCGGCGGCACGCTCGAGTTGAAAAATGTTGCACGCAATGGCATTCCGACAACGATCGTGTGCAGTAGCTTTCCCTCGTTCGCGGTGCAGCAGATGCGCGACGAAGGCCATCCCATCGGCCTCGCTCTACGCGACATCGACGCCGACTACGTCGATCTGCCGACCGGTCACTGGCCGATGTGGTCGAAGCCTGCCGAACTGGCCGAGATCATCCACACTGCGGCGAACAAGTAGGCGACTATCCGAACAGTCGAGCGACGAACGGCACCGAGTCGGCGAGCGAAAGAGCCATCGTTCCATCGTGGTCCGAGGGATACGGTCGGAACGTGACGGGTTGACCGTTCGCTGTGAGCCGGGCGGCGAAGGCGATCGTCGCGGGCGTAACGACGTCGGTGTCGAGTAGCCCCTGGCCGATGAAAAATGGTCTGTCGTAACCGTTTTCCGGTATCCCCATAAAGTTGCGCAAGATGTCGGAAACACCAGGGATCGAGGAAAGCGGCTTCGTGAACAGCGATCCGATGGCAACTCCGTCGACCGACGGGCCGAATTCGTCGTAACAGACGGTCTCGGCTCGGTTCACGAGGTCGACGCCCCGCTGGGTGAGGAACGAATCGATGTTCAATGCCGGGAAGGTCGCTCGCAAGCCGGACAGGATGTAGACGAGATAGGTGTTCAAGTTCTCCCCGACCGCGATCGGTGGGACACCCGGCCCGAGCAGAGCGACGACATCCTCGATGTCGGCGGGCACACCCGTTGCGACGGCGCCACGGTAGTCGAGGCCCGAACCACCGAACTCCGTGGCGTAGCGGGCGGTGGTCAAGGCCGCTCCTGCACCTTGCGACTGGCCGATGACAACCCATCGATCGGACAGGCTCGCGTAAGTCGCGGTACTTGCCTTGACCATGTCGACGACGCTGTGCGCTTCGACGATGCCGTTGAGGTAATGCGTCGGACCTGCGACGCCGTGCCCTGCGTAGTCGGAGGCGACGATCGCGTAGCCCTTCGACAGCCAGGTCGACAGGTATGCGAAGTCACGTTCGGGCCGAAGCGGACCGCGCACGCTGTACGCGCACTGGTCGCCGAGTCCAAGTGTGCCGTGCGCCCATGCGACCACCGGCCAGCCACCAGCTGGTGTGGGGCCGGGCGGCAGGTAGACAGCTCCACTGCTGAGTGCCGGACCGTCTGGACCCGTTGTCCAGTAAGTCAACCGGTAGGCGTCGGCCGAGCCCGGTACTCGGATCTCGACCGGTAGCGAATCGGCGCTGACCACGGTCCCCGGGCTGCGGTCGTCAGCCACGGCGGGTGCAGCGACAACGAGCGAGAACAGCATCGCGATCACGACTGCCGCCACGACCGCGGCGAACCGAGTCACGACTTCGCGCCTGCCCCGACCGCGGCCCGCTTGCGCGGTGCCCGCTTCTTGGGAGCCGTCTTGATCGCCGTCGACGCCGGCTTCAGCACCGTCTTCAGGAACTGACCTGTGTAGCTTTCCTCGACGTCCGCAATCTCTTCCGGCGTGCCCTCTGCGACGACGACGCCGCCGCCCGACCCACCCTCCGGTCCCATGTCGACCACCCAGTCCGATGTCTTGATCACATCGAGATTGTGCTCGATCACGATGACGGTGTTGCCCTTGTCGACCAATCCGTTGACGACGATCAGAAGTTTGCGGATGTCCTCGAAGTGCAGGCCGGTCGTCGGCTCGTCGAGAATGTAGGCGGTCCGTCCGGTCGAACGTTTCTGCAGTTCGGCGGCAAGCTTCACGCGCTGCGCTTCGCCTCCCGACAGCGTGGGTGCAGGCTGGCCGAGCCTGACGTAGCCGAGACCGACATCGTTGAGCGTCTTCAGATACCGATGGATGGACGTGATGGGTTCGAAGAAGTCAGCGGCCTCCTCGATCGACAGGTCGAGGACCTCGGCGATCGTCTTGCCCTTGTAGTGCACTTCCAGCGTTTCGCGGTTGTACCGCGCACCGTGGCAGACCTCGCAGGGGACGTACACATCCGGAAGGAAGTTCATCTCGATCTTCAGGGTGCCGTCGCCCGAGCATGCCTCGCACCGGCCGCCCTTCACGTTGAACGAGAAGCGACCCGGCTGGTAACCGCGGACCTTGGCTTCGGTGGTCGCCGCGAACAACGTCCTGATCTTGTCGAAAACGCCCGTGTAGGTCGCCGCATTGGATCGCGGGGTACGTCCGATCGGCGACTGGTCGACCTGGACGAGTTTGTCGAGTTGATCCAATCCGTTGATTCGGGTGTGGCGCCCAGGTACCTGCCGCGCGCCGTTGAGCTTGTTGGCCATGACCGTCGCGAGGATGTCGTTGACCAGCGTCGATTTGCCCGAGCCGCTGACGCCGGTGACCGCGGTGAGCACCCCGAGCGGGAAACTCACGTCGATGCCTCGGAGGTTGTGCTCGCGTGCACCGACAACCGTCACCTGACGTTTCCGGTTCGCGATCCGTCGCACGAGCGGGATCGCGATCTCCGATCGACCGGAAAGATAGGCGCCGGTGAGCGATTCGGGATCGGTTAGCAGTTCTTCGTACGGTCCGCTGTGCACGACGCGACCACCGTGCTCACCTGCGAGCGGACCGATGTCGACGACCCAGTCGGACGCCCGAATGGTGTCTTCGTCGTGTTCGACGACGATGAGCGTGTTGCCGAGATCCCGCAGCCGCGTGAGGGTTTCGATGAGCCGCCGGTTGTCGCGCTGATGCAAACCGATCGATGGTTCGTCGAGCACATACAGCACGCCGACCAGCCCCGACCCGATCTGGGTCGCCAGCCGAATACGCTGCGCCTCACCACCGGAGAGCGTTCCCGCCGCGCGTGACAGCGAGAGGTACTGCAAACCGACATCGAGTAGGAACCCGAGCCTGGCCTGCACTTCCTTGAGCACCTGACCCGCGATCGCCTTCTGTCGCGGGCCGAGGGTCAGGTTGCCGAGGAACTCCGAGCACTCCGCTATCGACAACTCGCTGACTTCGGCGATCGACTTCTTGTCCTCGCCCGCCGAGATGGTCACCGACAGAATCTCGGGCTTGAGCCGAGCGCCGTTGCAGGCAGGACACGGCACGTCGCGCATGTAGCCGTCGTACCGCTCCTTCATCTGCTCCGATTCGGTGTTCTCCATCCGGCGATGCAGGAAGGGCATGACGCCCTCGAAGTCGGCGTAATAAGAGCGGGTGCGGCCGTACCGGTTCTTGTAGCGAATGTGCACCTGGTCGGAACTGCCCTCGAGCACCGCCTTGCGAGCCTTGGCCGGTAGATCCTTCCACGGCGTCCGCATCGAGAAGCCGATGATCTCCGACAATCCTGACAACAGCCGACCGAAGTACTCCGCCTGCTGCCCGACCGACCACGGCGCGATCGCACCGTCCTCGAGACTCAGCTCCGGGTCCGGAACGACCAGCTCGGGATCGACCTCTTTACGAATGCCGAGTCCTACACACTCCTGGCACGCACCGTACGGAGAGTTGAAGGAGAACGAACGCGGCTCGAGATCGTCGATGTCGAGTGGATGATTGTTCGGGCACGCGAGCCGTTCGGAATACCGGCGTTCACGATCGGGCGCCTGCTCGTCGCGATCGACGAAATCGAGGACGACGATGCCGTCGGCGAGGCGCAGAGCGGTCTCGACCGAGTCGGTCAGCCGCTGTTTGGAGCTGGCCTTCACCGTCAACCGGTCGACGATGACCTCGATGTCGTGCTTTTCCTGCTTCTTCAGCGTCGGAGGCTCGGTCAACGGGTGGACGACACCGTCGACCCGGACACGCGCATACCCCTGCGACTGCAGTTGTTCGAACAGGTCGACGAACTCGCCCTTGCGGGTCCGGACCACAGGAGCGAGCACCTGAAACTTGGTGCCGTCCTCCATGGCCAGTACCTGATCCACGATCTGCTGAGGCGTCTGTTTTGCGATCGGTTCACCACAGACCGGGCAGTGTGCGTCGCCGGCTCGCGCATAGAGCAGGCGCAGGTAGTCGTACACCTCGGTGATGGTGCCTACCGTCGAGCGCGGGTTGCGGTTGGTCGACTTCTGGTCGATCGATACCGCCGGTGAGAGCCCCTCGATGAAATCGACGTCGGGCTTGTCCATCTGCCCGAGGAACTGACGCGCATAGGCCGACAACGACTCGACGTAACGACGTTGACCTTCGGCGAAGATCGTGTCGAACGCCAGGCTCGATTTACCGGATCCGGAGAGTCCGGTGAAAACGATCAGGCTGTCACGAGGGAGGTCGAGATCGATCCCGCGCAGATTGTGCTCGCGAGCACCCCGCACGATCAGGCGGTCCGCCACTGGCAGTCCCTTCTTGTCAGAACTAGTCACAAACAGGTGCAATTCACGAGGTCCGTGCGACGACAGCGCACGCGGTCCACATGCTATGTCGGCCCACCGACAAGTTTCTTGGACGAATGGGCGAGCAACGGCCGCATACCCACGACGGTAGCCTGCGGAACATGGAGCAACCCGTCGCAATCGACAGCAACTACACCGGCCACATCGCCCCCGGTTCGTCCGCCCAACGACGCACAGTCGATGGCGCGAGCATTATCAAGATCTCGGTCGGTCCTATGGATAACAACGCCTACCTGGTGCAATGTTCCTCGACGGGCTTGTCGCTGCTCATCGACGCCGCGAACGAAGCGCCGCGACTTATCCAGCTCGTCCGAGCGGAGGCCGGCGGCGTTCTCGAGCTTATCGTCACAACACATTCCCATCCCGACCACTGGTTGGCGCTACAGGATGTCGTCTCCGCGATCGGCGCCTCGACGGCTGCGCACCCTCTCGACGCAGAGCCGCTTCCGGTTCCGCCCGACTTCGATCTCGACGACGGCGAAAGTATTCAGATCGGTGAACTCGAGCTCGAGATCATCCACCTGAGCGGCCACACGCCTGGATCGGTCGCGCTGGCACTCACCGAACCGGGTGGGCGAGTGCACCTGTTCACCGGCGACTCGCTGTTCCCCGGCGGCGTCGGAAAAACAGCGGACGCGGAGAAGTTCGCCAGCCTGATGGCCGACGTCGAGACGAAGCTGTTCGGCCGCTTCGGTGACGACACGATCGTCTACCCCGGCCACGGTGACGACACCACACTCGGAAACGAACGCCCCCACCTGGCGGAGTGGCGAGAGCGCGGCTGGTAACTCTCAGGACTCGAGCGTTCCCGCATCCTTCTCGAGATCGACAACCAACGGAATCCCACCGTCGAACCAGGCTCGATGCAGCTCGACGATCTTCGCGCGGGTCGGCAGCCCGCGCCGATGGAAGGCATTCTCCACGTAGTCGAACGGGTGGACCGTGCCGCAAAATGCGTCGTAGGCCGTCCGCCGCTCGCTGTCGTCGTGCGGCTCTCGCGCCACGCCCGCGAAGGTGCCGCCGCGCACTCGCAACCGCACCGATGAATCGGCCCGGATGTTCTTCAGCCACAGCGCCTGCTGACCCGGTATCGCAACCAGGTAGGCCTTGTCTCCTGCACGGACCGCCTTGATGTAGGTGGTCCGTGGTTTACCCGTTTTTCGGCCCGTTGTCGTGAGTACGCCCACGCCGTGTGGCAACCACACGCGGAACCACGGCTTGTGCACCGCACGCAACATTCTGGCCGCGACTCGTCTTCCTCGTACCGAGTCGCCGCCGGTCAGCCATCGTCCTCGTTCGGCTACGTAGTTGCCGTCCGTGTACCGAAGCGAGTCGGGAACCGACCCATCTTTTCGATCGTCCATTGCACCCCCGAATGTTGTTTACTCGGACTCCACCTTGCGCTTCTGAAATGCCACCGATAGGTATTCGCCGAGCTGGGTCGCGACCGTGTTTTCCATCGCCGAGGCCAGCGTGTCGTGGACGGCAGCGATGCCGATCTCGCGCATGTGGCTGATCATGTTGGTTGTTGCGGCGATGTCCTCGTCGGTATCGGGTAGCCAACCAGGCCCGTGCTGAGCGGTGATGTGCGAACGCGCAGTGTCGACCATCAGCCTGGCTATGTCGTCGACGCGTTGGGCGATGTCGCTGTACAGGTCGATGACATCGCGCAGCTGCAGGCCGAAGGTGTGCAGCTCGGCGAACGCTTCGAGCATGCTCGGGCGGGTGAACGTGATCGTATCGTCGTCCTTGGCGCGAGCAAGCCCGAGTTCGATGAGCCGATCGACCAGGTCCCGTGCGTCCGACCCGAGAAACGTATCGACCAACTCGCGAGGCACGTCGATGGAACTGGTGTCGCCCCAGGTTGCAGTGACAGCATGTTGCAGTCCCAGCACCTCGGACATGTCCTTGCCCGTTTCCCAGCTGGTGATGAAGTCGGCGATATGCGCAGTGGTGAAACCTCGCTGCAGTAGCGCATCGATGATTTTCAGTCGTTCCAGATGCGTCTCGTCGTAGATCGCCGCTCGGCCCGACCACCTGACAGCGGGTGGTAGCAAGCCGCGCTCCTGATAAGCGCGGACGTTGCGTGACGTCGTTCCGGCCTCTCTCGCGAGATCATCGATCCGGTAGTCCACTTGCCGCAGTCCCCTGTCGATCGCCGGGTGGTCGGGCCAGCCTAGCGAATCGAACGCTGCCTGATACGCAGTCAGCCACCGCTGTTCTGACCCGAAGTTGTCGATGTCACGTTTCGCGCAAGGGCGCTGTGGGAACCCTCGCGTCATGTTGATTCGCAGAATTGCCCGACCGCTAATGTCGACGATCTTCATCGCGCAGGGCATCGAGTCCCTGAGGAATACGAAGCTCTCAGCCGACGCCACCCGGCCGCTCCTCGACAAGAGCCAAGAGGTGCTGCCCGACAAGTACTCATCCAAGGTGCCGACCGATGCCGAGCAAGTAGTCCGGATCAACGCCGCCATCCAGATCGCGGGTGGCGCACTGCTGGCGACCAACAAGGCGCCGCGTCTCGCGTCGATCGCTCTTGCCGGCACCCTCGTCCCTGGCAACCTCGGCCGCAACGCCTTCTGGAACGAAACCGACCCCCAGCTCAAGGCGCAGGAGCGCACCGAATTCCTCACGGGCCTCAGCCTGCTCGGTGGTCTGATGATCGCGGCTGTGGATACCGAAGGTAAGCCGTCGCTCGGTTGGCGTGGACGCCGAGCGGCACGTCGCGCAACCGCGGCTGTGTCGTCCGCACTCCCGATCGGCGCTGCCGCCGAGACCGGAGCGTTCGGCGAGACTGTGAGCCACGGCTTGCACGCCGCAGCAGAGAGGAGTCGCGCGCTTGCCGAGGTCGCGCGCGAACGCGGACCGGTGATCGCAGCCGCTGCAATAGAGCGCGGCAACGAGCTCGCCGAGGTCGCCCGCGAACGCGGACCAGGCATTGCAGCCGCAGCCAAAGAACGCGGCAGTGAGCTCGCGGAAGCGGCCGCCGAGCGTGGCCGCGAGTTGGGTGACTACGCACGCGAGCACGGACCGGAGCTTGCCGAAGCGGCGCGCAACCGCAGCAGCGAGCTTGCTGCCCGTGCAGCCGAACGCGGCGAAGTGCTCGCAAAGGTGACCAGGAAAGAGGCGGCAAGAGCCAAGAAGGAAGCAGCCAAGGCCTCACGCGCAGTGAAGTCCAAGGCCGCCGAGTACAGCTAGTCTTCGAGGTCGACGGACCGCCACGCACGGCGGTCCGTAGGCCGAGGAGTTCGTCGCGATGATTCTCGAACATGCACTGCTCCCCGTTCGACCAGGCGAAGAGACCCGGTTCGAGGCTGCTTTCGAGCACGCCCGCTCGATCATCGCGGTCATGCCCGGCTTCAGATCGCTCACTCTGTCCCGGTCGATCGAGACGCCGACCTCGTACCTTTTGCTCGTCGAGTGGGAGACGCTGGAAGACCACACCGAAGGCTTCCGCGGATCGGCCGAGTACGAACGCTGGCGCGAATTGCTGCACGGCTTCTACGAGCCGTTTCCGACTGTCGAACATTTTGTCCGGGTGACCCACGCGGCCCCCCGACCGGGCACTTCGGCGCACCCTTCGATCTCCAACTAGACTTCTCAGGGCGATTTTTGCGATCCCGCGACAAGTCGCGCCCGACACCGAGGAGTACCTATTGCCTGACGACGGCCAGAGTGCCCTGGACCGTGAGCAGGAGTACGTGTCGACGCTGTACCACCAGCTCGACAGCATGCGGAAGTACGCGTCGACGCGACTGAGCAAAGTTCTGCTGGAGACGGGTGGGACGCCGCAGGCTCGCAGCGAGCGCGAATCGTTCAGCCAGCTGTACACCGACGACCTCGCGAAGTACGACGCGGCCGAAAACGGTTTGTGCTTCGGCAGAATCGATATGAGCGACGACGAGTTGCGCTACGTCGGACGGCTGGGAATCCTCGACGAAGCCAACGACTACGAGACGCTGCTTCTCGACTGGCGGGCGCCGATGGCACGTCCGTTCTACCTCGCGACGACTGCCATGCCGGACGGCGTGATTCGACGTCGTCACATTCGGTCTCGCAGCCGCCGAGTGACCGCCGTCAACGACGAATACCTCGACCTCGACGCTGCGCAGGAGGCAGGTCGTACGGAGGACTCCGGCGGAGTCGGCACCGAAAGCGCGTTGCTCGCTGCGCTCAACGCAGCCAGAACCGGCCACATGAACGACATAGTCGAAACCATTCAGAGCGAGCAGGACGCCATCATTCGCTCCGATCACAAGAGCGTGCTCGTCGTTCAGGGTGGACCGGGGACCGGCAAGACGGCTGTCGCACTCCATCGGGCGGCGTATCTGCTGTACACCTATCGCCAGCAGCTGGCGAAGAGCGGCGTCCTGATCATCGGGCCGAACGCGACGTTCCTCGATTACATCGGGCAGGTGCTGCCGTCGCTCGGCGAGACCGGTGTCCTGCTGTCGACGATCGGCGATCTCTACCCGGGTGTTCGCGCGACTCGGGAAGATTCGCTGCGAGCTTCGGAACTCAAAGGCTCGCTGACCATGGTCGAGGTGCTCAAGAACGCAGTCAGAGATCGGCAGTTGGTTCCCGACGAGACGATTACGCTGCGCTTCGAGTCCTACGAGGTGTCGCTCGACCGCAAGACCGTCACGCGGGCCCGTGGCAGAGCACGTTCCTCGCGTAGGCCGCACAACCTGGCTCGCCCGATCTTCGTCTCCAGCGTCATCGATTCGCTGACCGACCAGATCGCGACCACGATCGGCAGCAACGTCGTCGGCGGCTCGAATCTGCTCAGCCGCGACGACATCGCCGATATCCGCGACGAGATGCGGTCGGACGCTGAGGTCATGGCGACCATCGGCAGCCTGTGGCCGGAGCTGTCTCCGCAGGAGGTACTGGTCGACCTGCTCGCATCGGACGTGCGACTGTCGACTGCCGCCCAGCAGTTCGCTGCCGACGACCGTGCAGCGCTGCTGACCTCGGAACGTCGCGGCTTCACCCCTGCCGACGCTCCCCTGCTCGACGAACTAGCCGAGCTACTCGGCGTCGACGACGCGGAAGAGCGCGAACGCAACCAGCGGCAATGGCGAGCCCAGATCGCCGACGCACAGGGCGCACTCGACATCCTGACCGGTTCTGCACCGCAAGATCTCGAAGACGAACTGGATCCCGAGATCCTGATGGCCTACGACCTGATCGACGCCAGTCAACTCGCACAGCGGCAGAACTCCGGTGTGCGACTCACCACCGCGGAACGTGCTGCGGGCGACCGCACCTGGACCTACGGTCACGTCATCATCGACGAAGCGCAGGAACTGTCCGAGATGGCGTGGCGAATGGTCATGCGCCGCATACCGAATCGCTGGATCACCGTCGTCGGCGACGTCGCGCAGACCGGCGACCCCGCCGGCACCACCTCGTGGCAACGCATCCTCGAGCCGTATGTGGCGCGGCGCTGGAAGCTGGCCGAGCTGACGGTGAACTACCGGACACCCGCCGAGATCATGGGTATCGCGCAGGACGTGCTCAGCGCCATCGATCCAACGGCGACGGTGCCACGGTCGGTGCGAGACTCTGGCGTCCCGCCCTGGGCGCACGCGGTAGACGCCGCTGCCCTCGAAACGATCGTTCGCGACTACGTGGCCGCCGAAACGGGCCCAGGCCAGACCGCTGTGATCGTGCCGAAAGAGTTGTCAGCAACTTTCGCAGACCTCGCAAGCGACTCGGTGAGCGTCCTCACCGTGCGGGAGGCGAAAGGTCTCGAGTTCGACGTCGTTTTCATCGTCGAGCCCGCTCAGGTCCTCGATGAGTCTCCACGCGGGCGAAACGACCTGTACGTTGCTCTTACGCGAGCTACGCAACGCCTCGGCGTCGTACATTCCCGGCCACTACCGATCGAACTAGCCGGTCTCGTCGATTCCGACCGCAACGACGCGGCGTCAGGGCGCTCGATCGCCGCAGGAAACTGACCGCGAGCAGGTTCGCAGGCAGGAGTTGTTCGACGTGGACGGAAAGACCAGCGCCATACGCGTCGCCATCGGTCTCGCCGCGGGTTCGTTGACGCTCGGTGCCTGCACCGTCTCCGACGCGGGTGACTCTGCGCAGTCCTCGTCCACCACGCCAACCGCGGCGGCCATCGCACTCGGCGGCGAGCAACCTCTCGACGAACGCGCGCAGGCCTACAAGGACGCCCTGATCGCCGCGGGAATCCCAGCGGGACAGTCGAATTCCACGACCCTTGTGCTTGGCGAAGGAATTTGCGCGCGATTGGCCGATGCAACGCCGGAACAAGAGATTCTGGCGAACCTTGCACCTCTCGCCGAATACACGGCATCGACATCGCAGGGCACGCTCGACGGTGACCAGGTCGCTCGCATCTATCTGGAAACGGCAAAATCCGACTATTGCTGACGATTTCTCGTCGGCAACAGCCGGATTTGCAGTTCCGAAGCGGTTAGCGGACCGTGTGCACGATCAGAACGTCGGAGCGTGACTTGCGCGCGACGTCCGAGGGCACAGACCCGAGCAGGCGGCCAGTCAAGGAGTTCAGGCCGCGGTTGCCGATGACGAGCAGATCCGCATCGACATCGACGACGAGCTGCAGCAGCGAGTCGACCGGAGCACCGACGATCGAACGTTCGACGATGTTGGTCGCGCCGACGGCATGAGCCTTCTCGCGGGCGGTGCGCAGGATGTCGTTCGTCGGCGCACTGCCACGCACCTGGTAGGCGTCGTCCTTGAGTGCGTCCGCCGCGGCACCGACGTCACGCTCGTCCGTTGGGTAGTACGCGCAAGCGATCACAAGCTGCGCCCCCTCGTCGCCGGCAAGCGACGCGGCCTTCTCGACGGCCTTGTACGACGAGTCGGAACCATCAGTCCCGACGACAATGGTCCGGTACGCGCTCATTCATCCTCCATGGGTGCATAAAAACGGGTGCACAGTCGCGCGGCTGAACCACTCCAGCCGCTTCGCTGACCCTAGCCTTCCAAAGCGCGTGTGAGGCGAATTTGGGTCAGAACACACATTCCGGCGATTCAGTGATCAGCCCAGGGTCGACTTCCGTCTCAGCAAGCGAGGCAGAGACGATGCATCCGCCAGCGGCACACTTCGCAAACCTCGCATAGATTGGTTTTATGCGTATTCCGCGGCCTGACACGCCGGGCCGTCGGTCGTTCCTCCGCGCCGCGGCCATTGTCGCTGCGATCGTGGTCGTCCTCGGCCTTGTCATGTTCGTGTTCGACCGCGACGACCAGGTCGATATCGCAACCGAGGACGTGACGCTCACCCTGCCTGCCGGCCCTGGTGAGGATGCAACCGTCGCAATCGATGCGCGACTGTATCTCCCCGAAAAGACGCCCGCCCCAGCAGTTCTCCTCGCGCACGGCTTCGGCGGCAACAAGGATTCGGTGGCGGGCCAAGCTCGTAGACTCGCCCGCGACGGCTTCGTTGTTCTCGCCTACAGCGCGCGCGGTTTCGGCGAGAGCACCGGGGCCATATCGATCAACGATCCCGACCGCGAGGTGGCCGACGCACGGGCCATGGTCAGCTGGCTCGCGGAGCGGACCGAGGTGCAACTCGATGCGCCCGGCGATCCGCGCGTCGGTGTCGCAGGCGGATCCTATGGTGGCGCTTTGGCTTTGATGCTCGGTGGAACCGATCCACGCATCGACACAGTCGCGGCGTCTATAACGTGGAACGATCTCGGCGTTGCACTGTTCCCCAACTACGCTGCGCCGCTTCCCAATCCGGATCAGCCCGACCCCCCGACACCGACAGCACCCGACTACGCAGCGCCCGGCGTGCTCAAACGCGCATGGGCCGGAGTGTTTTTCGGCGTCGGCGCCACCGCGCTCGGTCAGGATGCGTCGCCCGGGCTGTCCGGTGATATCTGCGGCAAGTTCTCCGAGGTCGTGTGCCAGGCCTACGCGCAGTCCGCGGTGACAGGAACGCCGACGCCCGAACTCCTTGCGCTGCTTCGATCGCACTCCCCTGCCGCTTACAACGACAAGATCTCTGCGCCGACGCTGATCGTTCAAGGCGAACGCGACACGCTGTTCCCACTCGACCAGGGCGATGCGAACGCACGGCAGATCGCGGCAACGGGAACTCCGGTCGAAGTCACGTGGTTCAACGGTGGCCACGACGGCGACGCCAATCGTGCCGACTATCCGATGCGGAGTTTCCTACTCGCCAATCTGCGAGACGACGACGACAACGCCGACAGCGGTGACTCCGACACCCCACGATTCAGCTTCCAACTGCCCGGAACGCCGAACGAACAGGGCGAGATCCCGAGCCGCAGGATGAGCGCCCCGCAGTACCCGGGGATCGGCAACTCCGAGCCTGCACGCCGCACTACGATGCGGCTGTATTCCGACCTCGACGTACCGCAGACGATCGTGCGCCCGCCCGGTGCATCACCGGCCGCGGTATCGAGCGTTCCCGGAGTCGGTTCGGTGCTGTCGTCTGCTCTGTCGATCGCTGGTCTCGACGTCATCGGCCGTGATCCCGCGGGTCAGGCGGCAACGTTCCGGACCGACGCGTTCGACGAACCCGTGACGATCGCGGGGTCGGCGACGGTCGACCTTCGTATCCATTCCTTTGCCGCACCAGGCGATTCGGTCTTGTTCGCGAAGCTGTACGACGTGAGCGCCGACGACCGACGGGTGTTGCCCGGCGGCGCAGTGGGGGCGCTGCGGCTACCTAATTCGACCGACCCGGTGGATGTTCGAATCACCCTGCCGGGCATCGCGTTTCAGGTCCCCGAGGGCCATCACCTCGAAATCGTCATCGGAACGACGGATCAGGCCTACGCGGTGCCACTCGAGCCTGCGGTGTTCAGTGTGTCTCTCCTCGACGCGCAGTTGAGCGTGCCGACGATTTCGGGGATGGCCACCTCACGCTCCGTTCCGATCGAACCGCTCATCGGCATCGGGGTCATCGTCGTCGCACTCGGACTCCTGGTCGCCGCGGCCCTGATCCGCTCACGTAGGCGCGGCACGGCCGATGCGGACGAAGATCTTGCCGACATTCCGCTCGTCGTCAGTGGGTTGCGTAAGACCTACGCCAACGGTTTCCGCGCCGTCGACGGTGTGTCGTTCCGAGTGGAGCCCGGACAGGTTCTCGGCCTCCTCGGGCCCAACGGCGCAGGCAAGACGACAACACTGCGGATGGCGATGGGACTGATCAAGCCCGACGACGGTGAGATTCGGGTGTTCGGCCACAAGGTGACCGCAGGTGCGCCGGTGCTGTCACGGATCGGGTCCTTCGTCGAGGGTCCTGGCCTGCTTCCCCACCTCTCGGGAGCCGAGAACCTACGCCTGTTCTGGCTTTCCACGGGCCGCTCGTTGGAAGACGCGCACCTCGACGAGGTCGTTGCCATCGCCGATCTCGGCGCAGCGATCGACCGCAAGGTGCGCTCGTACTCGCAAGGTATGCGGCAGCGTCTCGCCATCGCGCAGGCCATGCTCGGACTCCCCGACCTCCTGCTGCTCGACGAACCGACCAACGGCCTCGACCCGCCGCAGATCAGGACGATGCGCGACGTACTGATCTCCTACGCACGGCGCGGGCGAACGGTCCTCGTGTCGAGTCACCTGCTCGCCGAGGTGGAACAGACCTGTACCCATGTGGTCGTCATGAACCAGGGCAAGGTGATCAGCGCAGGTTCGGTTCGTGAGCTTGTGGCAGCGGGCGGTCCGACCGAGATACGGGTCGACGATTCGGCCCGCGCCGCCGCAGCCTTGTCCGGCGTCGCCGGACTCGGTCGGATCGTCGCAACCGATGGCGACAACCCGCGGCTGCGAATCGATCTCGGCTCGGCCGCACCTGCCGACGTCGTCGCTACTTTGGTCGACGCAGGCGTCGCGGTCAGCGGTGTCGCGTCGTCGACGAAGTTGGAGGACGTGTTCCTTGCGCTGGTGCACGATCCACGAGCTGCTGGGCCGGATATCGAAGAGGTCGTGTCGGAAGGCAGCGATTCACAGAGCAGCGGACCACAGAGCGGCGAACCTGAGAGCAACGGAAAGGGCCCGGCGGAATGAGCGAGTCTGTAACGACGTCCGCCGACCATCCCGATGGTCGCGCACCGGGGTTTCGGCCGAGCGCGACTCTGTCGGTCCGTACCGAGTTCGAACGACAACTGCGCCGGCGCAGAACCCAGGTCGCGATCGGCTTTCTGGCCCTGTTGCCAGGCATTCTTGCCGCGGCGTTCGCCATCGGCGGTGCCGAGGCCGATTCGGGCGCAGGCCTGATCGAGCTCGCCACGCGTGGCGGTGTGAACTTCACGGTGTTCTGCCTACTGATGTCGGTCGGCTTCCTGCTGATCGTGGTCGTTGCGCTGTTCTTCGGCGATTCCGTTGCGAGCGAGGCATCGTGGTCGAGCTTGCGCTATCTGCTGACGATTCCGGTGCCGCGGTCACGACTGCTGCTGCAGAAGGCCGTCGTATCGGTGTTGCTGTCGCTCATCGCGATCGTGGTTCTCGTCGTAGTCGCGCTTGCCCTCGGCACTCTGCTCTACGGCGCGGACCCGTTGGCAAACCCGTTCGGCGATTCGTTGCCGTACCAAACTGCGGTGTTGCGGCTGTTTGTGGCATTGGGCTACATCGCCATCAATCTGACCTGGATCGCCGGCTTGGCGCTGCTGCTGTCGGTGCTGACCGACGCACCGCTCGGTGCGGTCGGCGGTACCGTCATGGTGTCGATCCTCGTTCAGATTCTCGACCAGATCACCGCGCTCGGGGACCTGCGGCGGCTCCTGCCAGGCCACTTCTCGTATGCCTGGACCCGTGCGTTGTCGCCGACGATCGATTGGTACGACATGACGATCGGGGCGTTCTCCGCGCTCGCCTACGCATCGATCTTCGGCGTCCTTGCCTGGATTCGCTTCTCCGGCAAAGACATCACCAGCTAGGACTTCGGACCCAGCTACTTCACCCCGGCAGCATCCATACCGCGCAGTTCCTTCTTCAGGTCGTGAATCTCGTCGCGTAGTCGACCCGCAAGTTCGAACTGCAGTTCTCGTGCGGCGTTCATCATCTGGTCGGTCAGCGACTTGATCAGGTCGGCCAGTTCGGCGCGAGGCATCGACTTCACATCCTGGCCTTCGTACACACCCGCGCTGACTGCACGCCCCGGCTCCCCCTGCGCACGACGACCTCGGCTTGCGTTGCGTCCGGAACCACCGATCGCGACGTCGGTGTCGTCGGCCTCCTCGTACACCTGGTCGAGGATGTCGGCGATCTTCTTTCGCAGCGGCTGCGGATCGACTCCCATCTCGGTGTTGTAAGCGATCTGCTTCTCGCGGCGGCGTTCGGTCTCTTCCATCGCCATCGCCATCGAGTCGGTGATCTTGTCCGCGTACATGTGGACCTCACCGCTCACGTTGCGGGCCGCGCGGCCGATGGTCTGGATGAGGCTGGTGCTGCTGCGCAGGAAGCCCTCTTTGTCGGCGTCCAAAATCGCAACCAGGGACACCTCGGGAAGGTCGAGACCTTCTCGAAGCAGGTTGATACCGACCAGAACGTCGTACTCGCCGAGTCGCAGTTGCCGCAGTAGTTCGACGCGTCGCAACGTGTCGATCTCCGAGTGCAGGTATCGGACTCGTATGCCGAGCTGCAGCAGGTAGTCGGTCAGATCCTCCGACATCTTCTTCGTCAGTGTGGTCACCAGAACGCGCTCGTTCTTCTCGGCGCGTTCTCGGATCGAATGAACCAGGTCGTCGATCTGCCCCTTCGTCGGCTTCACGACGATCTTCGGATCGACAAGACCGGTGGGGCGGATCACCTGCTCGACGAACTCGCCGCCGGCCTGACCGAGCTCGTACTTGCCCGGCGTCGCCGAGAGATAGACAGCCTGCCCGATTCGGTCGGCGAACTCCTCCCACGTCAACGGCCGATTGTCGACCGCGGACGGCAGCCGGAACCCGAACTCGACCAGGTTCCGCTTACGCGACATGTCGCCCTCGTACATACCGCCGATCTGCGGAACTGTGACGTGTGATTCGTCGATGACGAGAAGGAAGTCTTCCGGGAAGTAGTCGATCAGTGTCGCCGGCGCTGTGCCTGCGGCGCGGCCGTCGATGTGGCGCGAGTAGTTCTCGATGCCGGAGCAGAATCCGACTTGGCGAATCATCTCGAGGTCGTACTGGGTACGCATCCGCAGGCGTTGCGCTTCGAGGAGTTTGCCCTGCTTCTCGAGTTCCGCGAGGCGGCCTTCCAGCTCGGACTCGATGTCGCGAACCGCGCGTTCCATCCGCTCCGGACCTGCGACGTAGTGCGTCGCGGGAAAGATTCGCAGCATATCGACCTGCCGGACCACATCACCCGTGAGCGGATGCAGGTAGTACAGCGCCTCGATCTCGTCGCCGAAGAACTCGATGCGAACGGCCAACTCTTCGTAGGACGGAATGATCTCGACGGTGTCGCCGCGGACTCGGAACGAGCCGCGCACGAACGACAGGTCGTTCCGGGTGTACTGCACGTCGACGAGCAGGCGCAGCAGGTCGTCACGGTTCACCTCGGCACCGACCTCGAGCTGGACGGATCGATCGAGGTAGGACTGCGGGGTGCCGAGGCCGTAGATGCAGGACACCGAGGCCACCACGACGACGTCTCGGCGAGACAGCAAACTCGACGTCGCCGAGTGCCGCAACCGCTCGACGTCGTCGTTGACGGAGCTGTCCTTCTCGATGTACGTGTCGGTCTGGGCGATGTACGCCTCGGGCTGGTAGTAGTCGTAGTAGGACACGAAGTACTCGACAGCGTTGTGCGGCAACATCTCTCGCAACTCGTTGGCCAGCTGCGCTGCCAACGTCTTGTTCGGAGCCATCACGAGCGTCGGCCGTTGCAACTTCTCGATCAACCACGCCGTCGTCGCGGACTTACCGGTGCCCGTCGCACCGAGCAGGACAACGTCCTTCTCCCCCGCGTTGATCCGGCGTTCGAGATCGGCAATGGCGGCCGGCTGATCACCGGCAGGCTTGTGTTCGCTGACAACCTCGAAGCGACCTTCGGTGCGCTCGATCAGCTCGCCGACGGGACGATGCTCCGAGTGGGCGAGGAGGTGCTTTTCTGTTGGAAACGCCATTGCACAAGCCTATGCCGACCCACCGACACGTACCGCTTCGCCGCCGCCGCGACCGTGCTGACGTGCAAGTAAATCGATTGCACCCCCACGCCGCCCGATGTTAGCGTTTCGGCGATCGTCGACCCGTCCTCAGGAGGTGACACCCCATGAACGCAGTATCCACAGTGGGCGCTCCCCTGCCGACAACGATCGTGCGACCGACGTAGTCGCCGCTGGGAGCGCCTGAGAAAGGCATTTCGCGAAAGGCGACTCCCATGAACACGACACCCCCTTCACAACCCCAGGCCCGCGAGCGAGCACTTGTCCTCGGTGGCGGCGGATCGACTGGTAATGCGTGGCTGATCGGCGTTGTCGCCGGTCTCTTCGATGCCGGGCTGGACGTCACCACAGCAGACCTGACCATCGGGACATCAGCAGGCTCGACCGCCGCAGCCCAGCTGGCGGGGGCTTCCCCGACCGAACTGTTCGCCGCCATCCTGGCCGCCGCCCCGCCTCCACAACGAACAGATACTGCCGCGGCCGACCGAAGACGCGGTGCCAGCAGGCCGGTCGCCGACCACCTGGCAAGAATGAGCACCATCATCGCTTCATCGGACGACACGGCCGACCTGCGCCGCAGGGTGGGCGCGGCCGCACTCGACCTGGCTGCGGCGTCGGACGGCGCCTGGCAAACGCAGTGGCGCGCCACGGTTGCTGCTCGGCTGCCAAGTCAGCAGTGGCCGCAGCGCGCAGTCCTCATCACGGCGGTCGATGCCCGGACCGGTGAACCGACCGTGTTCGACCGCCACAGCGGAGTCGACCTGGCGGATGCGGTCGCAGCCAGCTGTTCCAGCGGACTTCCCTTCCGAATCGGGGACGCAAGCTACATCGACGGCGGCTATCGCTCCAACGCCGAAAATGCCGACCTTGCAGCCGGTTACGCACGGGTGCTGGTGCTGTCTCCTTTCGGCGGCCGTTCACTCACGCCGCTGGAGTGGGGTAATCATCTCTCGACACAGGTCGACCAACTGCGCGCGGTCGGGAGCAGAGTCGAAACACTCAGCCCGAACGGCAGCGCCGAGCATATGTTCGGACCCAACGCGATGGACCTGACGCTGCGACCGGCTGCTGCGCGAACGGGATACGAGCAAGGCATGGCCCTCGCCGAGCCGCTCGCCGCATTCTGGCGCTGACGCCTGCTCTCCAATCTCAGCCGGATTCCAGCGGAGCAGGTAACTTCCTATGGGTGGTCCATGTGCACAAACCGAAAGTCGAGTACTTCGATATCGAAGCGCGCACGAACACGGACCCGAAAGGTTTCGTCCGCGAGGTCGAGCAGTACCGCGTCGAACCGTGGGGCCTGTACATGGCCCGCACAGCCGACCACCATGCCTTCCACTACCTGGAATCGTGGCTGATCCCGTCGCTCGGGCTGCGCGCGACGATCTTCCACTACTACCCGGAGCATCGCCGCGACCAGAACTACTACGTCGATCTCGGTGAGTTCACGATCGGTCCGACGGTGTGGAAGTCGGTCGATCACTATCTAGATCTGGTCGTGCGGTCCGGTCGTGAGGTCGAGCTACTCGATCTCGACGAACTTCTCGAAGCACGGACCGCCGGGTTGATCACGACCGACGAAGCACACAAAGCCATCGAGCAGGCCTTCGTCGCCGTCGACGGTATGGCCAGCCACGATCATCGACTCGAACCGTGGCTGGAATCGCGTGGCATCGCACTCACCTGGTCGAACGAGGTTCCTACCCCGACGCGCTCACCCGCGTCGAAAGGCTAGACCGCAGTCCTAGACCGACCTGGCGATCCACTTCGGGATCTCTTTGGCCTTGCCTGCGGCGCGCGCGATTTTGTGGTTCTTGCCGAGGATCAGCCGCAATTGCAGTTGGCTTTCGGTCCAGAATGCCGACCGCGGCGACGAGGTCCATGTGTCGTGGAACAGGCGCTTCGTGTACGCCACGGAATCCGGCGAGCGAGTTGCGATCTGGGCAGCGAGCGCCTTCGCAGCCGCGAGCGGATCGGCACTGACCTCGGTGACCAGTCCGAGTTCCTTCGCTTTGACGCCATCGAAGACCTCGGCGGTCATGGTGAGCCGCTTCGCGACGTCGATCGGAACCAGTTCGCGCAGTGTGACGGATCCGGTCATGTCGGGGATCAGTCCCCACTTTGCTTCCATGACCGACAACTCGCAGTCGGGTGTCGTGAAACGGAAGTCTGCCGCTAGCGCCAACTGCAGTCCGCCGCCGAAGCAGTAGCCGTGCAGGACTGCCAGGACGGGCACGGGCAGCTCACGCCACGCCCAGCACGCCTTCTGAAACAGGTTGGTCGTCTGTACGGGAAGCTTCGCAAATCCGCGGACCTGGGCGAGTTGGTCCTTACCCACAGCAGCGAAATCGAGTCCGCTACAGAAGGCCTTGCCGTCCCCCTGCAGGATGACCGCACGGATCGAGCGATCCTTCGCGATCTGCTCGGGAACAGAGGTCAGGGCCTCGAACATCGGAAAGTCGAGAGAGTTCAGCTTGTCGGCGCGGTTCAGGGTGGCGTAGGCGATGCCGTCGACGACGTCGAGGCTGATGCGTTCTGACATGCGGGCAACAGTATCCGAGCCCATCGCGCGCGAATTATGGACGACCCTCCTGCGCGGCAGCCCATTCCATGACTCGCGGGTAGGCGTGATCGAACCAGGGTTCTTTCACCGACAGGTATGCGGCGACCGCCTCCGAATGGTCGGTGAATCGGCGGGCGTTCGCTGCGGCCTCACGTTTGATCGCCGAATACTCGTCGCGAATCTCCGGATTGGCCCGCAACCAGTCGCGAAATGCCAGAGCAAATTGCTGTCCGGGCCAGTTCACCACCCTTATGTGTGCATTGATCGGGCGTTGCGGGTCGGCATTGCCGTGCAAACGCTTCTCCCAGACTCCTGGGTCTGCTTCCCCGCCAACGCCGTAGGGAGGTTTGGGATTGTCCGCCGTGACATGTGTCTTTCGCGGAAAACCTGCTTTGTGGAGCGGTTCGGCCAATTTGTCGGCTGTCGCAAGATCGGCCACTGTGATCTGCAAGTCGATAACGTCTTTTGCCGGAAGCCCCGGTACCGAGGTCGAACCGATGTGATCGATGCGCAGTGCAGATGCGCCGCACGCCACCTGCAGGCGCCCGATCAATCGTTGTGCCTCGGCAGGCCATTCGGGATCTGCGGGCACCAATTCCGGTACCGACAACGACCACTTCCCGGAACTCAGGTTGCGCTCGAAAGGAACGAGACGCTCGTCCCACAGTGCATTGACCTGCGCATCGATCGTTCCCGGCGGACCGCTGTTGTCGAGCCAGACATCGGCCGCCGCACTTCGCTGTTCGTCGGTGGCTTGCGCCGAAATCCGTGCGCGAGCGTCTTTTTCGGGAACACCGCGGTGTTCCACCAATCGGTGCACGCGTTCTTCTGCATCGACGAAGACCACGATGACCAGACTGAACAGCGGTCCTAGTCCGTTCTCGACGAGTAGCGGAATATCTTGCACCAGAACAGCGTCGGCGGGCGCGGCGGCTATCAGTTCGGCAGTTCGGTTGCCGACCAGCGGGTGCACGATCGAGTTGAGTTTGCCCCGCTCCTCGTCACCGACGAATGCTTTGGCCGCCAACGCCGCTCGATCCAGACTGCCGTCTGCTGCGAGGATGTCGTCGCCGAATGCAGCGACGAGTGCGGCGAGGCCTTCGGTTCCCGGTTCGACAACCTCCCGCGCAATCTTGTCGGAATCGACAATTACCGCTCCTCGACTCTCGAGTATTTTCGAGACAGTCGATTTGCCCGCTCCCATGCCCCCTGTGAGGCCAATTCTCAGCACGCTTCCAGTCTCTCATCCGACACGCTGTTGTTCACACGTCTCAAATGCCACAACTTCAACAATTTGTCGGTTATGTTTCGTCGTGGCGTGCCAGGCCAACCTCTCTAACAAAGGAACATCATGGGAAGCAATCGACACCAGGCAGGTCGGCACCGCCTGGGCATGGCGAATGGGGTGCACTGCACTCTGATTCCCGCTGTTGCGACTGCACTCGAAGAGCACCGTCGCAATTGGTTCACCGCGCTTGTCAGCCCTGCCCGGCACAGTTTCGCGGCGATGCGCAAGCGCACCGCAACTGCGTCGACCCATTGGGTGCCGGCAACCGCAAGCTGAGCACGACCCCTTTCTACAAGTGGCCCAGTCCGATTCGGACTGGGCCATTGACTTTTTCCGGCACATTTCAGGCGGGTCAGGGGTCCGCTGACCCCGTCCGACGGCGGTAGAGGACCCCTCACGCCCAATGACACGCACAAAAAAGCCCGGTCCAATTGGACCGGGCCTCTTTGTTTGCTAACTACGCGTTGCCGGAGAGCTTCTCGCGAAGCGCTGCAAGCTGCGCGTCGCTGGCAAGCGATCCACCGGTGGACTCGGCCGGAGCCGCACCTGCGGCAGCCGCGGGGCTACCACCCTCGGCGGAACCGGTCTCCGACGAATAGCCTGCCGCAGCGTTCGCGATCTCGTTGGCTTCGTCGGCGGCCATCTTCTCCATCTGAGCGGTGTGCATCTTGTGGCGACGCTCAGCCTCGGCGTAACGGCCTTCCCACTCTTCACGCTGCTTGTCGAAGCCTTCGATCCAGTCGTTGGTCTCGGAATCGAAGCCCTCGGGGAAGATGTAGTTGCCCGCTTCGTCGTAGCTGTCGGCCATGCCGTACTTCGACGGATCGAACTCTGCGTGGTAATCCTCGTTGGCCTGCTTGAGGCTCAGCGAGATACGACGACGCTCGAGGTCGATGTCGATGACCTTGACCATCGCGTCGTCTCCGACTGCGACGACCTGGTCCGGGACCTCCACGTGGCGCTCGGCCAGCTCGGAGATGTGGACCAAGCCCTCGATGCCCTCTTCGACCCGCACGAAGGCGCCGAACGGAACCAGCTTGGTGACCTTGCCCGGAACGATCTGGCCGATCGCGTGGGTGCGAGCGAACTGGCGCCACGGATCTTCCTGCGTTGCCTTGAGCGACAGTGAAACGCGCTCGCGGTCCAGGTCGACGTCGAGAACCTCGACGGTGACCTCGGTGCCGACCTCGACAACCTCGGACGGGTGATCGATGTGCTTCCACGACAGCTCGGAGACGTGCACCAGGCCGTCGACGCCACCGAGGTCCACGAAGGCACCGAAGTTGACGATCGAGGAGACGACGCCCTTGCGCACCTGCCCCTTCTGGAGCTGGTGCAGGAATTCGCTGCGAACCTCGGACTGCGTCTGCTCCAACCACGCACGACGCGAAAGGACGACGTTGTTGCGGTTCTTGTCGAGCTCGATGATCTTGGCCTCGATCTCCTTGCCGACGTACGGCTGGAGGTCACGGACACGACGCATCTCGACGAGCGATGCAGGCAGGAAGCCACGAAGACCGATGTCGAGGATGAGGCCGCCCTTGACGACCTCGATGACGGTGCCCTTGACGGCCTCGTCCTTTTCCTTGAGCTCTTCGATTGTGCCCCATGCGCGTTCGTACTGAGCGCGCTTCTTCGACAGGATCAGGCGGCCTTCTTTGTCCTCCTTGGTGAGGACGAGGGCTTCGATCTCATCGCCCACGGAGACGACCTCGTTGGGGTCGACGTCGTGCTTGATGGAGAGCTCGCGAGAAGGAATGACGCCTTCGGTCTTGTAACCGATATCGAGTAGAACCTCGTCACGATCGACCTTGACGATGGTGCCTTCGACGATGTCGCCATCGTTGAAGTATTTGATCGTCGCGTCGATTGCGGCGAGAAAGTCCTCAGCAGAGCCAATGTCATTGATGGCTACCTGCGGAGAGGTGACGGTGGATGAGGGCATGTGTTGAGTTGCTCCGGACGGGTTGTGGTCGGTTGATGGATGTTCGGTCGGTCACTCGCGAACTCGCACCACACCGGTTTCGGCGCAGCGCAAAGACACTCGCGCAAAACAGGGTACGCGACCCGGGTAGAGCTGGGCAAACCGGGCGGGGCGCGTCGCACCTAGAGTGTTGCCCATGTCAGAACCAACGGTATCGGACCGACATGCCGAGGCAAATGCCCTGCTCGGAGCGGTCGGGGTGAGTCGCACCCGGATCGACTCGGCGACGAGCGAGCGCGCCAGCCGCGCCTGGTGGGACGCCGACGCCGGTGCCTATCACCAGACCCACGGCGAGTTTCTCGGCGTCGATTCCGCGGACGGTGAGTTCGTCTGGTGTCCGGAGGGGCTGCACGAAGGCGACATGCGTTTCCTCGGAGACGTCGCCGGCAAGTCGATCCTCGAAATCGGCTGCGGTTCGGCGCCGTGTTCGCGCTGGTTGGCGGCTCAGGGCGCCCGTCCTGTTGGTCTCGATCTGTCGATGGGGATGTTGAGCCGCGGTCTCGAATCGATGTCGGGGTCCGAACGGCGAGTGCCGCTCGTGCAGGCGGGCGCCGAGACGCTCCCCTTCGCGGACGCGAGCTTCGACGCGGCGTGTTCGGCATTCGGTGCCGTGCCGTTCGTCGCCGACTCGGCTCTGGTCATGAGGGAGGTCGCCCGAGTGTTGAAGCCCGGCGGGCGCTCTGTGTTCTCCGTCAACCACCCGATGAGATGGATTTTCCCCGACGATCCCGGCGAGGCCGGACTTACTGCGACCATCCCCTATTTCGATCGCAGCCCCTATGTAGAGGTCGACGAGGCCGGTAGTGCGACCTACGTCGAGCATCATCGAACGATCGGCGATCGGGTCCGCGAGATCGTCGCAGCCGGATTGTCCGTGGTCGATATAGTCGAACCCGAATGGCCCGAGTGGCTCGACCGCGAGTGGGGGCAGTGGAGCCCGTTACGCGGCGCACTGTTTCCGGGGACCGCAATTTTCGTGTGTGACAAACCGGAATGAGGGGTCCTCTGCCGTCGTACGACGGAGTCAGAGAACCCCTCATCTCACTTTGCCGATCGGCCCGCCTGCTTCAAGGCCATCCGCAACGCGTATTCGATCTGCGCGTTCACGCTGCGTAGGTCGTCGGACGCCCACTTGGCCATTGCGTCGTGGACTACAGGATCGAGCCGAAGGAGAATCTTCTTTCGCTCAGCCATGACAGCGGCTCAGCCATAGATCGTGCCGGTGTTGACGACCGGTTGCACGGCCCGATCGCCGCACAGCACCACCAGCAGGTTGGAGACCATGGTCGCCTTGCGGTCCTCGTCGAGTTCGACGACGCCCTGCTCGGCCAACCGCTCGATTGCGAGGCCGACCATCCCGACCGCACCTTCGACGATTCGGGTGCGTGCCGCGACGACCTGCGACGCCTGCTGGCGGACCAGCATCGATTGCGCAATCTCAGGCGCGTAGGCGAGGTGCGTGATGCGCGCTTCGATGACTTCGACGCCCGCAAGAGCGGTGCGATCGCTCAGTTCGACGGTGAGTTCGGACGCGACCTCCGCGCCGTCCCGCAAGCTGGTGCGCCCCTCCTCGTGCGAGTCGTACGGATGCGTCGTTGCAAGGTGCCTGACCGCCGCCTCGGACTGGATCGCGATGTACTCCTCGTAGTCGTCGACCGCGAATGCTGCTTTACCACTGTCGATCACCTTGTAGACGACGACAGCCGCGATCTCGACGGGGTTGCCGTCGGCGTCGTTGACCTTGAGCTTTGCCGTCTCGAAGTTGCGGACCCGCAACGTGATTCGCTTCTTGGTCGACAGCGGAAGCACCCAGAGGAACCCTGCATCGTTGACCGATCCGACGTAGCGGCCGAAGAACTGGACGACCTTCGACTCGTTCGGGTTGATGACTGTAAACCCGGACATGACGAGCAACAACACGACGCCCACGACAACTGCGCCGACACCGACGATGGGATTCATCGTCGCGACGGTGAGCCCACCAGCAAGGCCGGCAACGACGAACACCGCCAACAACACCAAGAACCCGTTTACCCGAAAAGCTTGTCGCTCCATTGCATTGCCCTTTCTCGTGCTACCAAAGTGATATCACTATAGTAGCTCAGGAATATCCGACGCGCACCACTTCCCGACGCGGTGGCGGTACGTTCACCTGAAGGACACACGCCGACCCGAACAACTGGCAGATAGTGGGGGCCATCATCGACACACCACGAAAACACCCTCGCCAGCGTCGGTCCCGCGACACCGTCGACGTGGTGTTGGAAGCCGCGGCGCAACTGTTCACACGCGAAGGACTCGGGACGACGACGAATCGCATTGCAGAACGCGCTGGAGTGTCGATCGGCACTGTCTACCAATACTTTCCGAACAAACATGCGCTGCTGCGCGCACTTGCCGAACGGCATATCGTCGAGGCTTGCCGACAGCTCGATACCGTGTTCGCACAACTACGTCGCGAGGACCCACCCTTCGACACCGCGATGCGGGCGATCCTCGACGTGATCGTGGCAGTGCATCGCGATCGGCCCGCCCTGCACGCGCTGATGCATCGGCTCGCTCCACGGTCACCAGCCGACCTCGAAGCGCTACGCGCCATGGAAGAACACATCACCGGCGAGGTCGAATACCACCTGCGACGTACCGAGCGCGGTGGCGACGATCCGGCATTGACGGCGCAGACCGTGTTCCACGCGGTAGACGCGCACGTGCACCGGGTGCTCACCCGGCACACTCTCGACGTCGACCACCTACAGGACTTGGTTCAGCGACTGCTGCCCGCGCCTGCTACACCCGAGGTCGGTCGTCCGCGCGATCTGTGAACTCCGCGAGCACGGCTCGAAGCGTTGCCGCGAGTTGGCTCAGGCCTGGCTCTTCGATCGGATAGTGACCGCAGTTGTCGAGCAGCTGAAGTTCGGTCGGGCCTGCGATCCGTTCGAGGAACCGGATGCTGATCTCCGGTGGGGTCCACCGGTCAGCGGCTGGATGAGTCAGGGTGACTTTCGCGGCAGCGAACGTCTCAGGCCGAGTGTGTTCGTAGTTCAGATAGCTTTCGAGAAAACCGATGGGGACCCGAACGCCACCACCTCTCGGGTCGTTCGCGCACAGCCGTGACAGGGCCGGGTCGAGACTCATGTTGTTCAAGTCTGCGAGCCAGCGGATCGGCACCCGCAACCGTCCGATGAGCGGGTTCGCCGCACGCAACAGCGACGGCGACACCGCGCCCGTAGCGCCGAAACGTGCCATGGCCCGCCGAGCGGCGACATCAGCCGGGTCCAGCAGACAGGTCGCGACAACGTGACCGATCAGGCCGGTTCTCGCGGCGACCTCGTAGGCCATCATCCCGCCGAGGCTCGCGCCGAACAGGACGATCGGTCGGGCGTCCCGGTTGTGTTCAGCCTCGACCAAGTCGCAGAGCAGGTCGATCCAGTCGCCGTAGCGGACCGCGTTCGGATGGGGTTCGATGGTGTCGCCGTAGAGCGGCAGGTCCGGGGCCAGTACCTCGACGCCTGCACTGGCCACGAGTGCGGCGAACGGCCACAACGCGCCGCTGTACCCGCCGCCACCGTGGATTGACCAGAACGCGCACCGGCGCGGCATCGTCGATCGCACGGGCGATGTGCACCGTGCGCCCCCGCCACGACCACCACGTCGAGGTCGGGGCGATCAGCGGTTCGGCTCGAAACGTCTCGGGCAGAAACTTTGCGTAAGCGGCGAATTCCATGTCTCAAGCGTCATGCAGCGGCCACACAGCCACAACTCGCGTTCATCCAGCCAGGCAAGTAGCCCGGAAAGACCGTCTACCTGCGCAAACATGGTGTCACCATGCCCCGAAGCGCAGGCGTGCTCAGGTTTGGCTCGGATACCCCGCCTCGACCGCTAGAGCAGTTTCGACAAGAACAGTTTCGTCCGGTCCTGCTGCGGATTGGCAAGCAGCTCACGGGGATTGCCGGATTCGACGACGACGCCTTCGTCCATGAACACAAGTTGGTCCGCGACTTCCCGCGCGAAACCCATCTCGTGGGTCACGACGACCATCGTCATACCGTCTTTCGCGAGTTGACGCATCACGCCGAGCACCTCACCGACCAACTCCGGATCGAGCGCAGACGTCGGCTCGTCGAACAACATCAGCTTGGGGTCCATTGCCAGCGCTCGTGCGATGGCGACTCGTTGCTGCTGCCCACCGGAAAGCTGTGCCGGATAGGCATTTGCCTTCTCCGCCAGCCCGACCTGATCGAGCAGATCCTTGGCACGCTTGACTGCATCGACCTTCTTGGTGCCCTTCACCTGTGTCGGAGCCTCGATGATGTTCTCGAGGGCCGTCCGATGTGGAAACAGGTTGAAATGTTGGAAGACCATTCCAATGTCGCGGCGCTGCTTGGCAGCGGCCTTCGCCGGCATTTCGTACAGCTTGCCGTTCTTCTCGCGATACCCGACAAGCTCGCCGTCGACGTACAGCCGACCCGCATTCACCACCTCGAGGTGGTTGATGCAGCGCAAAAACGTGGATTTCCCCGAGCCCGACGGGCCGACCAGGCACAACACCTGGCCACGCTCGATCTCGAGTGTGATGCCCTTGAGCACCCTGAGTGCGCCGAAACTCTTGCAGACCCGTTCAGCCTTCACCATGACAGTCACGTTGTCCCACCTCCCACGCCTTGACCGCCTGTGCCCTGCATCGTCGCCAGCGCCTCCAGTTGTTTGGTCGTCAGTTTCCGCGACGCACCCTTCGAGAAATGCCGCTCCAGATAGAACTGGCCGACCATCAGAACGCTCGTGATCGCCAGGTACCAGGTCATAGCCACCATCAGTAGTGGCACCGGCTGGAAGTTGGTTCCCGAGATGTCGCGTGCGACGCCGTACAACTCCGTACTCAGTGGAACTGCTGTAACCAACGACGTGGTCTTCAGCATGCTGATGAGCTCATTGCCCGTCGGCGGAATGATCACCCGCATGGCCTGCGGCAGCACGGTGCGCCGGATGGTCTGCGACCACGACATACCAAGGGCTGTCGACGCTTCCGTCTGCCCCTCCCCGACCGAATTGATACCGGCCCGCACGATCTCCGCCATGTAGGCGGCCTCGTTGAGTCCGAGCCCGATCATCGCGAACAGAAAAGCCGCACTGAGCGATTGGATGTCGAAGTGCACAAATTGCGGGCCGAACGGGATACCTAGATCGATCGTCTTGTACAGCGACGGGAACAGCCCCCAGAACACCAACTGCACATAGACGGGTGTGCCACGGAAGAACCACAGATACACCCACGCCGCCGACCGCAGCACCGGGTTCGGCGACAGTCGCATCACCGCGAGTAGAACACCGAGTGCGATCGCGATGGCCATCGCGAGCACGGTCAGCTTGACGGTCACCCAGGCGGCGGCCGAAATGCGTTGGTCGAAAAGGTATTTCCCGTAGGTATCCCAGCCGTAAGCGGCGTTTGTCGCCGCCCCGTAGACGAAAAGGGCGACCAGTATCAGTACGACTATCGCAGCGATCCAACGGCCGGGCCGACGAAGCGGGATGGCCTTGATGGCCTCCGGCTCCGCCGACGCGCCGTCGACCACAGGCCGCGTTTCGGACACGTGACTCTCCTGTTGTGCGCTGTGCGGTCAGTGGTCTGTAAATCCGGCTCTTCCGTGGTGAATCAGTTGACAGCGCCGTTGATCACCGATTTTTCGATCACGCCTGCCTCGACGCCCCAGTTCTCGGCGATCTTCAGGTAGCTGCCATCGTCGATCAGGTGCTGCAGCGCCTTCTGGAGTACGCCCGCCATCGGAGAGCCCTTGGCGACCGGCCAACCGTACGGTGCCGAGTCGAAGAGTTCACCGGCTGGTTCGAGCTTGCCGTTGCTCTGCTTGATCGCGTACGCCGTCACCGGCGAATCGGCCGACATCGCGTCCACCTTGCCCAACGCGAGTGCGCTGGCTGCGTCGTCCTGACGATCGAACTTCTGCTTGTCGATCGGCGGCTTGCCTTCGGCGACGCACTTCTCACTCTTGGCCGGGATCTCGTCGGTGTCCTCGACCGTGGTCGACTGGACCGCGACCTTCTTGCCGCACGCATTGTTGGGATCGATCGGCTTACCGGTCTGCTGCGCCCACTGGATACCTGCGCTGAAGTAGGTCGTGAAGTCGACCGTCTGCTCGCGCTCCTTGGAGTCGGTGAACGACGACATTCCCACGTCGTACGTTCCAGCCTGGATCGCGGGGATGATCTTGTCGAAGTCGGATTCGGCGTACTCCGGCGTCACGCCGAGCACCTTGCCGATGGCGTTCATCAGATCGACGTCGAAGCCGACGAGCTTGCCGCTGCCATCCTTGAACTCGTTCGGCGCGTACGGAACGTTCACGCCGACAACCAACTTGCCCGAACTCTTCACCTTCTCGGGGAGTTCGGCCGCGATCGCGTCCACCTTCTCGACCTCGACGGTGGCGGTCTCGGTACCCGAACCCCCGCTGTCGCTGTTGTCCGCACAACCCGCAAGAACAAGGGCTGCGCCGCTCGCCATCACACACACCGTGCGTGCGAAGCGACTACGGGCAAATACCGTCCGACCAGACACTGCTGCCTCCAGATAATTTCGACTTTCGGCACAGGTTAGACCCAACCGGGCGACTGTGCGACGTTATCGACTCGCGATCCACGGACCGTAAAGCCGTTGGACGATGCCGACCTGGACCGGAATAGGTCCGCCGGAAGTGGGATTCAGCGCTTACGAATTCTGGCGAGCACATGCTCAGTGAATTCACTCGTCGACGCGAGTCCACCAAGATCAGCTGTCGCGGTCCCTGCCTCGAACGTTGCGGCCACACCGTGTTCGATTCGATCCCCCGCATGCGTCAGCGCCGGATCGGAACGACGCTCCCCCAACCACCGCAACAACATCGCTGCGGACAGGAACAGGGCCGACGGATTGGCACGATTTCGACCGGCGATGGTCGGCGCGGCACCGTGCGCAGCCTGTGCCATGGCAATGGTGTCCGAGCAATTCAGCGACGCCGCGGTGCCGAGCGACCCACCGAGTTCTGCTGCGAGGTCGGACAGAATGTCGCCGAACAGGTTCTCCGTGACCACAACGTCGAAATCCTCGCCACGCCGAACCAGGTGCGCGGCCATCGCATCCACATGTTCGTCGTCGACGACGACGTCTGGATACTGCTGCGCGACCTCCTTGCACACGTCGCGAAAGAGTCCCGTCGTCATCGGCAGGACGTTGGCCTTGTGCACGATCGTCACGTGCTTGCGTCTGGTTCGGGCGAGCCGAAATGCCACGTGCGCGATACGTTCCGTCGCCTGGCGGGTGATGACGCCGACCGAGAGTGCGACGTCGCGCGTCGGTTTGAATTCACCGGATCCTGCGAACATGTTTCGGTCGGCGTAGAGACCCTCGCTGTTCTCCCGGACGATCACGACATCCATCCGCGGCGACATCGACCGCACCCCGGTGAATGCGCGAGCCGGACGGATATTGGCGTACAGATCGAATCGCTTCCGGATCGCCCCACCCGGAGGCGGACCGACCCGATGTTCGGCCGGATAGGACGCACTGTCATGCGGACCCATCACCCAGCCATCCAGTCCCGTCAGCTCATCGAAAGTCGATTCCGGCAGCGGCGAGTCGTGCTCGTCGATCGCGGCGTGGCCCATCAGCAACGGTGTCCACGCCACCATCGGCGCATGCGCTGCGGCAAGGGCTTCCTCCACCACTCGCATTGTCTCGGTGACGATCTCGCGTCCGATTCCGTCGCCCTCGATCGATCCGAGGCGGAGTGCATTCGATTCCACACTGCTCATCGGAACATCATCGCCTACGGTTGTGGTGGGCAGCGTCACGGTTTCGCCGAATTCGAACTCGGGTAATTCTTCACGCACTCGCCTTCCCACTCGAACAGAGGATTTTTGTGCTCAAACGCGACATGTCCGCGCGCCTCGATATCTCGATCACCGCGCCGACGAGCCTGGAGTTCCAGATCGCGGTCGCGCCGCATCCCGGTGCGACCGTGACCGAGAAGCTCGTCTTTCTGCTCGACGGCAAACCCGTCGATGCCACCGAAGTCAGTGGCCCACATGGCAATCGCATCCATGTCTTCGACGCGGGAGTCGGCAGCCTCCAGGTCGAATACGACGCCACCGTGCTCGGCAACACACATCCAGCGCCGATCACCAACTACGACAAGTCGCTGTACCTACGCCCGAGCCGGTACGCGGAATCCGACAAGTTCTACGGTTTCGCCGCAACGGAATTCGGCGACTACGCCGATTCCGAGGAAGTGCTCGAAAAGATTTCCGCATGGGTCGGCCGTCGGTTGCAATACGTTCCGGGCAGCAGTGATCCGATCGACGGTGCCACCGACACGCTGCTCGCCGGGGCAGGCGTCTGCCGCGACTACGCGCACCTTGTCGTCGCGATGCTGCGGGCGGTCAACGTGCCTGCGCGACTCGTCGCGGTCTATGCGCCCGGATGCGATCCGATGGACTTCCATGCCGTCGCCGAGGGATTCGTCGGTGGCAGGTGGCGCGTCGTCGACGCGACCTGCCTCGCACCACGGTCCACCCTGATTCGAATCGCGACGGGCCGCGACGCTGCCGATACCGCATTCCTCGACAACCACAACGGTGCCATCACACTCAACAGCTCGACGGTCACTGCCGTCGTCGACGGTGAGCTTCCGATCGACGACATCACCGAGCTCGTGTCGCTGACCTAATCTTGATCGCGTGGTTCAGTCAGTGGAGTTGCTGCTCGACGAGGATGCCGAGGCAGCGGTAATTGCGCAATGGCAACTGCTCGTCGACGCTGGCCTGCCCGCTCAGGGCGGTCACCATCGGCCGCACGTCACCGCGGCCGTTGCCTCCGAACTGTGGCCTTCCGTCGAGCAGCGACTCGAACGCGAACTCGATTTCATTCCCATCCCGGTTCGAGTCGGCGCGATCGTGCTGTTTCGGGCACGAGTGTCGAAAGGTCCGGGTGCGGTACTTGTCAGGCTCGTCGTTCCGTCGGCCCCGTTGCTCGCCCTGCACCGTCGGATCCACGACATCGTCGCGGAATGTCCTGGCACACAGGCGAACTTGGCACCGGACGAGTGGACACCGCACGTCACCCTCGCCCGTCGGCTACCTCGTGACCGTCTCGGGTCCGCAGTGGCAACGGTGCTCGACGAACCGGACATCACCGGGTACGTCGCGGGTATCCGCCGTTGGGACAGCGACAATCGCCTGAACTGGCAGATAACGTGAGTTGGAAGAAACTCGACAGCAAAAGCGTTCAAGTGATTGCAACCTAGCGAAAGGACCGCAGTGGCCACTCAGACCCTGACCCAAGAAAACTTCGACGAGACCGTGACCTCGAACGACATCGTCTTGGTCGACTTCTGGGCGTCGTGGTGCGGACCGTGCCGCAGCTTCGCGCCGACCTTCGAGAAGTCTTCGGACGCGCACCCCGATGTCCTGCACGGCAAGGTGGACACCGAGGCAGAGCAGGGACTCGCCAGCGCCGCGAACATTCGGTCGATCCCGACGCTGATGGCTTTCCGTGAAGGCGTACTGGTCTTCGCTCAGCCAGGCGCGCTCCCGGCACCAGCGCTCGAAGACCTGCTGACCCAGATCAAGGGC
The DNA here is from genome assembly GCF_043944905.1 of Antrihabitans spumae. Classification (NCBI taxonomy): domain Bacteria; kingdom Bacillati; phylum Actinomycetota; class Actinomycetes; order Mycobacteriales; family Nocardiaceae; genus Antrihabitans; species Antrihabitans spumae. The sequence continues at coordinate 89,870 of NZ_JBIMSN010000094.1, read as the reverse complement.
CTCGACATGGACGACGTCCGCCGCCAGATCGCTGATCAGGAAGCCGCCTCCAAGTAATTTTGGATACGTGTCGAAAATGGCCGAAGCCGTTCGACGCTGTTTGTGAAGACAGAAAATGTCCTTCGACACGAATCCGACGAATGGGGAACGACATGCGATACATCAGCTGGGTGCACAGTGCAGGTGACTTCGGCCCACCGCCGCAGGCTCTGATGGACGCGATCGCCGAAGCGGGCGCGCGCGATGCTGCGAAAGGAATTCTTCTCGATTCCGGTGGCATCGGAACGCTCGACGGCGGCGGAGCGAACGTCACGCTGACCGGCGGCTCGGTGCGTGTGCTGGACGGACCCTACAGCGAGGCGAAGGAATTGGTTGGCGGCTACGCCATCCAGAAGCTGAACTCTCGCGAGGAAGCCGTCGCCAGTGCAAAGTGGCTGCTCGAACTCCACAAGGAGCTTTGGCCCGAGTGGGAGGGCGAGATCGAGGTCCGCCAGCTGTACGGCGCAGAAGACTTTTAACCAGATCCGACATTCGGCCGGCACGCACCAGCGTGCCGGCCGTTTGTCGTGTGCGACTGTTAGTGCGCCGCAGCGTCCCAACTGCGACCGGTGCCGACCGACACATCGAGCGGAACATCGAGGGCGATGGCCGACGCCATCTTCTCGCGAACGATCGTTTCGAGTTGCTCACGTTCGGAGGCGACAACCTCGAACAACAATTCGTCGTGAATCTGCAACAACATCCGCGATTGCAGACCTGCTTCGCGAATCGCGGCCTGCACGTTGATCATTGCCACCTTGATGATGTCTGCCGCGGTCCCCTGGATCGGTGCGTTCAACGCTGCCCGCTCGGCAACTTCACGACGCTGCCGATTGCTGCTGTCGAGGTCGGGCAGATACCGCCGCCGACCGAACAGCGTCGACGTGTAGCCGACCTTGCGTGCTTCGTCGACAGCGTCGCGCAGATAGTCGCGAACGCCGCCGAACCTGGAGAAGTACGTCTCCATCTGCTCTTTGGCTTCTTCGGTACTGATCTTCAGTTGTGCCGACAGTCCGTAGGCGCTCAGACCGTAAGCCAAGCCGTACGACATCGCCTTGACTCGGCGACGCAGTTCGGGGGTGACCTCGTCGATCGGCACTCCGAACGCCTTGGACGCGACGAAGGTATGGAGGTCCTCCCCCGTGTTGAAGGCTTCGATCAACCCTTCGTCGCGGGATAGGTGGGCCATGATCCGCATCTCGATCTGGCTGTAGTCGGCCGTCATCAGCATGTCGAACCCCGGCCCGACGACGAAGCCGTCCCGGATCTGGCGACCCGTGTCGGTGCGGATCGGAATGTTCTGCAGGTTCGGCTCGACCGACGACAGTCGTCCTGTCGCGGCAATCGTCTGATTGAACGTCGTGTGGATCCGGCCGTCGTCGGACACCGCCTTGAGCAGTCCGTCGACCGTCACCTTGAGCCTGGTCGCGTCGCGATGGGCGAGCAGGTGCTCGAGGAACGGATGCTGGGTCTTCTCGAACAGGCCTTCCAACGCGTCCGCATCCGTGGTGTAGCCGGTTTTGGTGCGCTTGGTCTTAGGCATGTCGAGCTTCTCGAAGAGCACGGTCTGCAACTGCTTCGGCGACCCCAGGTTGATCTGCTCGCCGATCACCTCGTACGCCTCGTTCGCCGCACGGGCAACCTCGTCGGCGAAGCGGCTCTGCAGATCGTGCAGATGATCGAGATCCATTGCGATGCCGACCGTTTCGAGGTCGGCAAGAACTGTGAGCAGCGGCAGCTCCATCTCGGTCAGCAACGCGGTCGACTCGATCGTTTCCAACTCGGTGTCGAATGCGGCCGCGAGGTCGACGATCGCCTGAGCGCGCAGGATCTCGGCTTCGGCCGCTGCGGTCACTACCTCGTCCTCGTCGTCGAGCAACGACAGCTGGCCCTGCTCCGACTTCTCGACGCGCAGTTCGCGACGCAGGTAGCGCAACGACAGGTCGTCGAGTGCGAAGGTCCGCTGGCCGGGGCGAACCAGGTAGGCAGCGAGACCGGTGTCGGTCGTCAGGCCGCCGAGGACCCAGCCGCGCCCATGCAGGGCGTGCATCGCAGCCTTCGCCTCGTGCAGCGCCTTCGGCTGCGACACATCCGCGAGCCAACTACCAAGCGCCTGTTCGTCTTCGGGTGTCAGCGCAGTGACGTCGATGTAGCCACCCTCGCCGTCCGACGCCGCGATCGTGATCGAGGTGACGTCGCCGCCGTACGGCGTTGTCTTTCCCGCCACGGTGACGCCGTGCCGCTCGCCGGTCGAGGCGTGCGTGGCAAGCCATGCTGTGAGTTCGCCCGGCGCGATCGCGCCGCCACTGATCTCGAAGCCCTCGTCGGCTTCGGGCTCCGGCGAGGCGAGCGTCTCGAACAGTCGGTCACGAAGAACACGAAACTCGAGGTCGTCGAAAAGCTGATGGATCTTGGTGCGATCCCACGGACCGTGCTCGAGCTGGTCGGGGGTGTACGGCAACTCGACTGTCCGCAGCAACTCGGTGAGTTGGCGATTCATCAGCACATGCGCCAGATTTGCGCGCAACGCGTCGCCGACCTTGCCGCGTACCTCGTCGACGCGGTCGACGAGTGTATTCAGATCGCCGTACTCCTTGATCCACTTGGTGGCGGTCTTCTCCCCCACGCCGGGTATGCCGGGGAGGTTGTCACTCGGGTCGCCGCGCAGTGCAGCGAAATCCGGGTACTGGCTCGGTGTGAGGCCGTACTTCGCTTCCACCTCTTGCGGTGTGAACCGCGTGAGCTCGGAGACGCCCTTACGCGGGTACAACACCGTGACGTTCTCGTTCACCAGCTGAATGGCATCGCGATCGCCGGTAACGATCAGCACGCGATAGCCGAGCGGTACCGCCTGCGTCGTCAGCGTCGCGATGATGTCGTCGGCCTCGACCCCGGCCTGCGCCATGACGGGAATACCCAAGGCGCCCAATACCTCTTTGGTCAGGTCGACCTGACCCTTGAACTCGTCCGGCGGGCTGCTGCGGTTCGCCTTGTATTCCGGATAGGCCTCGGCACGGAAGGTCTGCCGCGAGACGTCGAACGCTGCCGCGATATGCGTCGGCGCTTCGTCTCGCATGATGTTGATGAGCATCGCGGTGAACCCGTACACCGCGTTGGTGGTCTGCCCGCTCTGGGTCTTGAAGTTCTCGGCGGGGAGGGCGAAGAACGCCCGGAACGCCAACGAGTGCCCGTCGAGCAACATCAGCGTCGGCTGTTTTCCGGCCTCCGCTGCTGCCTTGTCGGTAGCGGACGGCTTGGCACGTTGATCGGTTGCGGGGCTCACGGCGTCGAGTCTAGGGAACGACTCCGACACGTCACGCCTGGCTCACTTCCCAGCCCGATAAGCCCAGACACTCGGCGCAGCCAGTTCTCCCGATTCGAGCCACCGGTAGTCTCTCGCGATGCCCGGACCCGAGTAGGTCCGTACGTAATTCCGCAGCGCAGCGCGGTCCACGGCACCGGAATCGATACCCAAGAGCATGATCGTCGCGATGTCGTAGGCCTCCGCTGCCCACAGTCCTGGTTGGGTGCCGTGGGCGGCGCGATAGGCGGCAGCGAAATCGTCGGGCGCGGGTGCGCAGCCACAGGTCGCGATCGTCTGCCCGCTTGCGTCGGAATGGCTGCTCGCGAAATCGGGTCCGTACATACCGTCGTCACCGACCAAGACGACCGATTCGACAATGCGCTTGCGAAGTTCGAGCGCGGTCGATTCGTCGGCGCTCAGGTAGACCGCGGCCGGCGCAGCAACACCGATGTCCTCGGCAACCGCGTCGAGCGAATCGATCTCACCCGAGCAGTTCGGATCTGCCTTTGCACCGAGGACGGCTTGCACGTCGTCGGCTCGGACCCTACTGAGCTCGGCATCGGCATTGAGGACACATACCGATTCGAAGGTTCGCTCCAGATACCTCGCCGCGGCTTGGGTCAGCACCGAATTGTCCGCTGTCGCACGGAAGAACGACGTGAAACCGCGAGCGACGAGGTCCGACTGACTCGCTGTCGGCGTCACGAACACCATTCCCGCCCGGTCGAGCGCAGGTCCGAGCGAATCGACACCTGCGGACGTGGTCGGGCCGATCAACCCGATGACCGAGGGGTCGGCAGTCGTTGCCACCGCGGACCCACTGTCCACGGTCCGCAGTGCGACAACACAATCCGGATTCGCGGCGTTGTGTGCGTCGACCGCCAAGCCCGCGCCGTTGCGAACGGCCTCGGCCAGACTCGGCGAATCCTGGTTACCGTCGACAGCCAAGGTGAGGTCGCTGCAGGTGGCTGCACCCGAGCCTGCGGGATCGGCGGCCATCGTGCTCGCGCGAGCAACCGGGCTACCGTCCGCGGCAATCTGGAAGTAGGCGTTCGTATCGCTTGCAACGGCGAATGCGGGCTGCCGCTGATCCGAGTCGTTGCCGCCCGGCCACTTCGAGATCAGCACGGCACCGACGAGGACGGCGACAAGGGCAAGCGACACCGCGAGCAAGGCTGGATGCCGCGCCGTCCGCGGTCGGCGCGGCGCAGGCTGCGCCACTACGAACTCGTCGGGTATCGGCTCGGCGAAAATCGGCTCGGAGTCGAACCGCATCGTTTGTTGCTTCGGAACCAACGACGGACGTAACTGCGCGGCGAACTCGGCACAGGAGTCGAATCGGTCGGAGGGCTTCTTCGACATCGCGCGTGCAACGACGGCGTCGACGGCCCGTGGCAGCTGCGGCGCAACTGATGTCACAGCGGGGGCCGTGCGGTGCAGGTGCGCGAACATCAGCGCTGCCGCGCTGTCGCCGTCGAACGGCGTGTGGCCGGTGAGTAATTCGAAGGCACTGCACGCCAGCGAGTACTGATCGGCTCGCCCGTCGAGTGGCAGCGCTTCGAGATGCTCCGGCGCTGCGTAGGCGAGCGTTGCGACGAGCCCGTTCGTCTTCGTCAGTCCGGAAGAATCGGCTGCCTTGGCAATCCCGAAGTCCGTCAACAGAACTCGCTCGGCGGGTCCGCCCGACTCAGGAAGCTCAAGCAACATGTTTGCCGGCTTGACGTCTCGGTGCACCATCCCGAAACTGTGTGCGTGATCGAGCGCTGCCGCGATCTGCTCGACGATCTCGACTGCCTGCTCGGGGTCCAGACCGTGGCCCGCAGCGGCGCGGAGCGCGTTGGCAGCGTCGGTGCCGTCGATCAACTGCATCGCGATCCACAGGTGACCATCAGCTCGGCCCTGATCGTAGATCGCCACGATGTTCGGGTGCGAGAGCCGGGCAACAAGGATCGCCTCGTGGGTGAATCGACGCTGGAATTCGTCGTTCGCCGACAGCTCTTCGCTCAGTACTTTCAACGCAACGCGTCGCCGCAGTTGGACCTGCTGGGCGACGTACACGGTGCCCATGCCGCCGGTGCCGACGACTCCTTCGACCGTGAATCCCGCGATCCGGCTACCCGGTTGCAACGGCAACTACGACCCCCTGAGCAGGAACCCCCTGACCGAACAATCCTAGCCGACGCCCAGGTACGCAGCCTTGATCGACGGATCCGCAAGCAACTCTTTGCCGGTGCCCTCTTTCGTGACGTCGCCGGTTTCGAGGATGTACGCGCGATCGGTGCGCGTCAGTGCCTGCTGGGCGTTCTGCTCGACGAGCAGGATCGTCGTTCCCGCAGCGTTGATTTCGGCGATGATGCGGAAAATCTGCTGAATGATCATGGGCGCCAACCCCATCGAGGGTTCGTCCAGCAACAGCAACCGGGGCCGAGCCATCAGCGAACGGCCGATGGCGACCATCTGCTGCTCACCGCCAGACAATGTGCCACCGACCTGGGTGCGCCGCTCGAGAAGCCGTGGGAAGAGTTCGAAGACACGGTCAAGCGTTTCCTTGTATGCGGCCTTGTTCTCGAACTTGCGCGAGTAATGGCCCATGTCGAGGTTTTCCTGCACCGTCATGCCGGGAAATACGCCGCGACCTTCCGGCGACTGCACGATGCCGGCCTTGACGCGCTCGTGCGCCTTCATGTGCGTGATGTCTTGTCCGTCGAAGACGATCCTGCCGCGGGTCAACGGCAGCAGTCCCGACAGGGCACGCATGGTCGTGGACTTGCCTGCACCGTTCGCACCGAGCAGGGTCACCAACTCGCCGTGGTCGACCCGCAGCGAAATGCCATGCAGTGCTTGGATTCTGCCGTAGTTGACGACCATGTCGTGCACCTCGAGCATGGGGCTGTTCGACGAATACCCGATGGGCGACGCAGCCTGCGCCGACCCCTTCTGGAGATCCGGTCCTGGTTTTCTATGCCGTGACATCGTCGGGCACCCCTAGGTAGGCGGCAATAACAGCCGGGTTGTCGCGAATCTCCGCAGGCGCGCCCTCGGCGATCTTCTTGCCGAATTCGAGTACGACGATTCGGTCGGTCACACCCATGACGAGGCGCATGTCGTGCTCGATGAGCAGCACGGTGAAGCCGTCGTCCCTGATCTTGCGAATCAGGTCCATAAGCGACGCTTTCTCGCTCGGGTTGAAGCCTGCGGCGGGCTCGTCGAGGCACAGCAACTTCGGTTCCGTCGCGAGTGCGCGGGCGATTTCCAGACGACGCTGATCACCGTAGGACAGATTCTTCGCCTTCTCGACCGCGCGGGGCGCGATGCCGACGAACTCGAGCAGAGCCATACCGCGGGTGATGGCGTCGCGCTCCTCGCGACGGTGTCGCGCGGTCCGGAAGATCGCGCCGAACACCGAAGTCCTGTGTCGCGCATCGGTTCCGACGACCACATTCTCCAGTGCCGTCATCTCGCTGAACAACCGGATGTTCTGGAAGGTCCGCGCGATACCGAGACGCGTGATCGCATTGCGCTTGGTCTTGGTCAGCGGTTTGCCGTCGAAATAGACGGTCCCCGAAGTGGGTCGGTAGACGCCGCTGATCGCGTTGAAGCACGTCGTCTTGCCGGCACCGTTCGGACCGATCAGGCCGAGGATTTCACCGCGACGGATTTCGAAACTCACCGCGTCGAGTGCAACGAGACCGCCGAACCGGACCGTCAGATCCTCGGTCCGCAGCAGTGCCTCACCGACCTCGGTATCGATAGCGCGGTCCGTCGCAACGGCTTCGGCGACGGCTTCGGGATCGGCGAGATCGGGATTGATCTGCGTGACGTCGACAGTGCCGGCCGACTCGACCGGCACGTCGGGATCGATCTTGGCGGCGATGTCGTCGTTACCGAACAGTGCGTCGCCGGGGCCCGGTGTCGTCATTTTGCGCCTCCGATCTGGTCGGCGGGTTTGCGAACGGCACCGTAGATCGTCCGGCCGTAGGCGAGCAACTTCTGCCGTGCCGGGAACAGCCCCTGCGGCCGGAAAATCATCAGAGCGACGAGCGCAAGACCGAAGAACAGGTACTTGTAGTCGCCCAGTTTCTGGTCACCGACCTCGACCGACATCGCCCGGTTCGGCAGATAGACGATGATGAACGCACCGACGATGACACCGATCTTGTTGCCCTGGCCGCCGATCACAACCATGCACAGGAACAGCATCGAGTTGATGATGTTGAAGCCTGTCGGGTTGATGAACTGCACCTGACCTGCATACAGCGCGCCCGACAGACCGCCGATGGCGGCGCCGATGGTGAAGGCCCACAGCTTGAACTTGAAGGTCGGCACGCCCATGATCTCGGCGACGTCCTCGTCTTCACGTATCGCAACCCAGGCACGCCCGACGCGACTCCGCTCGAGGTTACCGACCAGCAGCAGGACGATCACGACGAGCACCATGCCGACCCAGAACCACCACACACCTGCGTTGATACCGCTGCCGGTGTTGCCTGCGGAGAAGATGCCGTACGGATTTTCCGCGGTTTCGCCGATGTGCGGGTAGGCGGTCTGCGGCAGCCCCTGACCACCGTTGGTGACCTCTTTGAGGTTGTCCGCGAGCAGGCGCACGATCTCGCCGAAGCCCAACGTGACGATGGCAAGGTAGTCACCGCGAAGCCGGAGCGTCGGTGTCCCGAGAATGAGTCCGGTGAGCGCGGTGATCGCGACCGCAAGCGGCAGGCACGAGAGCCACGCCCAGTCCTCGCTGAAGAAGCCGTTTTCCGACGACTGATTCCACGGACTGCTCGGACTGGTCAGCAATCCCACCGTGTACGCACCGACCGCGTAGAAGCCGACATAGCCGAGGTCGAGCAGACCGGTCTGTCCGACAACGACATTCAGCCCGATCGCGATCAACGCATACATCGCGAACTGCGCCATCACACCCGAGAACGACGTGCCAGGAGTGTCGAGCAGCGGCGGCGGAAAGACAGGAATGATCGCGATGATTGCCAGGACCGGTACGCCGACGAGCCACTGCATGGGCCGCGACAGACCGTTCCACCAGGTTCGAAGCGCATCGCCGACACCGTGTTTGGGCCGTTCGGGTGCGATCGGCAGTTCCGGCGGGGCTGCGGGCGGCGGCGGAGTTGTCGAGCCACCTTTTTCCAACGACGTCATACCCGGGCCCTCCCTAGACTCTCGCCGAGAATGCCGGTCGGGCGGAACATCAGCACCAGAATCAGCAGTACGAAGGCCACAACATCCCGCCATTCGGTTCCGAACAGGACCTGACCGTAATTCTCCATCAAACCGAGCAGCAGACCACCGAGCAGCGCACCGCGGAGATTACCGATACCGCCGAGGACGGCCGCGGCGAACGCCTTGATACCGAGGATGAAACCGCCGTTGAAGATGATGCCCGACGGAATCTTCAGGGTGTAGAGCAACGCGGCCGCGCCTGCGAGAACGCCGCCGAGCAGGAAGGTGAACATGATGATCTTTTCCCGCGAGATGCCCATGAGGGTCGCGGTATTCGGATCCTGGGCGACGGCACGAATGCCGCGACCGAACTTGGTCTGATTGATCAGCAGATCGGTGAAGACGGTCAACACGATCGCGGAGAAGATGATCACGATGGTCACGTTCGTCACCGACGCGGACCCGATCTTGAACACCTCGACCTGCTGTACAAGTTTGATCGGCTGCTGGGCGTTGGTACCACCGAGGCCGGGCTTGATCTTAGGCAGCACGTAGTGCACGAATTCCTGGAGCACGAACGACATTCCGATCGCGGTGATCAGGAAGACGAGCGGTTTGGCTCCCCGTTTTCGCAGGGGGCGGTAGGCAACTCGTTCGAGGGCGACAGCCGCGCCACCCGACACTGCCATACCGAAGATCATCGCGAGACCGAGGAATACGACCGTCATGGCCAGACCCTCTTTGTACACGTTGCCGCTCGGCGCGAAGCCGAGCAGTTCGAGCGCCACGTACTGACCGAACATCCCGAGCATGAATATCTCGGAGTGCGCGAAGTTGATCAGGCGGAGCACGCCGTAGACGAGCGTGTAGCCGATTGCCACAAGGGCGTAGATCGCGCCGTAGGCCAGACCGTCGACCGTCAACTGCCAGAAGCTCTTTGCGAGCCCCGATACGTTGAAGTCGACCGAACTGGCGTAGATGCTCGCCGTGTCGGTGAATGAGGTCGCGATCATAGGTCTCTTTCGAAGTGTGAGGGTGCAACGTCGCGACAGCGCAGCCGGGCCCCTGCATGGTGCAGGAGCCCGACTGCGCGGTCAGGAGTAGATCTCTTCTCAGCCGACCTTGTAGATCTCGATCAAGGCATTTGCCAACTCGCCCTTGTCGTTCCACTGGTAGCGCTTGCCGACACCCTGGCCGTCGTAGGCCTTGACGAAGGCGAGCATGCCAGCGCGATCCTTCACGCCGGAGTCGATTGCCTTCAGCATGATCGTGGTCAGGTCGTAGCCCTCGACGGAGTAGACGCCGGGATCCTGGCCGTTGAGCGCGTTGTACTTCGTGACGAAGTCCTCGGGACCGGGAACACACGGGCACGTCAGGATTGTGTCCTTGGCAGCTTCGCCTGCCTGCTTGACGAACTCGGGGTCGTTCGTTCCGTCGCCGGAGCTGAACGTTGCCGTCACGCCACCCTCACGCAGCTGCGTGACGAACGGCGCGGCTTCGGCGTAGTAGCCCGAGTACCAGATTGCGTCCGGCTCTTCGCCCTTGATCTGCGAGACCGTTGCCGAGAAGTCCTTCTGTCCCGACTTCACGCTTGCGGAGCATGCCGCGTCGGCAGCCTCGCCCAAGTTCTCGGTGACAACCTTCGCGAGGCCGACGCCGTAGTCGGTGTCGTCCTGAATGACGCAGACCTTCTTGGCGCCGAGCTGTCCGGTGAGGTACTTCGCGACGACAGCACCCTGGCTGTTGTCGTTGCCGAGGCCACGGAAGAAGTTGGTCCAACCCTTCTCGGTGAGCGACGGGTTGGTTGCCGATGCGGTGAGGAACGGAAGGCCGGCCTGGTTGAACTGTGCGCCGGTCGCGTTCGTCTCGCCCGAGAATGCGGGGCCGAGCAGGCCGATGATGCTGGCGTCGGACGTGATCGGTCCGGCAACCTGAGTCGCCTTCTGCGGGTCGCCTTCCGTGTCGAACTGCTTCATTTCGACCTGGCACCCCGGGTTGGCCTTGTTGTGCTCGTCGAGCGCGAGCTTGGCACCCATAAGAATGTTCTGGCCGAGTGCTGCGTTTGCACCCGTCAATGCGCCGGCCATGGCCAGCACAGCGTTCGAGCAGGTGGCGTTTCCGTCGCCGGCTGGATCCGCGGCTTCGCTCGCACTGCTGGACTCGACCTCTTTGCCTTCGGAATCGAGCAATACCTGTGGCTTGATGGTCAGACCGGACGCCGACGAAGATCCGGACGTTCCGCTGCTGTCCGTTGATCCACTGTCCGACGACTTGTCGCTACAGCCCGCCAATGCCAGCGCGGCCGCGACCCCAATGACCAACGCGCCCCTCGCTGTACGACGATGCACGTTCCACCTCCGAGTTCTTTTGCTCCCCGGCGACACCGGAGGGGCCGACTGCGCCAGCCCGCAGAGAACTTAACCCCGCTGGGTTACCTACGCATCACATTGGGCTCAAATCGGTCACATTCAGTTCATTCGGGGCATCCGTACGGTGAACATCTGCTCTGGCGAAAATATGTGCGGCGAGAGCCTAGTCGGACTTCAGGTTGTCCAGGACGACCTCGGCGACGGCCTTCATCGTGGTGCGCCGGTCCATCGCGGTCCGCTGGATCCACTTGAAGGCCTGCGGCTCCGATAGCCCCTGCGTCTTCATCAACACACCCTTGGCCCGTTCGACGAGCTTGCGGGTCTCCAGACGATCCGACAAATCCGCCACTTCGCGTTCGAGCGCGGTGATCTCCCAGAACCGGCTCGCCGCGAGTTCGATAGCCGGAACGAGGTCCGACTTCGAGAACGGTTTCACCAGATACGCCATTGCGCCCGCATCACGAGCGCGCTCGACGAGATCGCGCTGGCTGAATGCGGTCAAGATCACCACGGGTGCAATTCGCTTGGTCGCGATTTCGGCCGCGGCATCGATCCCGTCGCGGCGCGGCATCTTCACATCCATGATCACCAGGTCGGGCTTGTGCTCGATCGTCAGATCGACAGCCTGCTGACCGTCGCCGGCCTCGCCGACAACCTCGTACCCCTCTTCGGACAACATCTCGACCAGATCCATCCTGATCAGGGCCTCGTCCTCGGCCACGACCACGCGACGTGGTCCGGTTCCCCCTGCTGCAGGTGCGCTCATGAGCACTTGTCCCCTCTGATCGGCAAAACGGGCGACACCCGAGTTGAAACGCAAGGGTACCGGTGCGAGCGCGTCGAAGCCCATTCTCTAGAGTGGTGTCTCGCGCCGCTGCACCACCGGCGACGCAACGCCCTCGTATCCCAATTGGCAGAGGAAACGGATTCAAAACCCGTCCAGTGTGAGTTCGAGTCTCACCGAGGGCACAGGTAATCCCCCAGCTAGCGGACTTTTCTACTCGCCGAACTGGGGGTTTCTTCGTTCTCACCCCGGTTTCGCCCCGGTGCCGCGGTGGCGATGTTAGGCTCGCAGCCTCCACAGTTTCGGCTGTGATTGGGCCTGTAGCTCAGTTGGTAGAGCATCTGACTGAAGATTAGGTTGTCGCGGGTTCGATCCCCGCCAGGTCTGTACGGCACGCGGCGCGGTTTGGCCCCGCGAATGCCGATGCGCCGCACCGAATATGTCGGTGCGGCATGGAAGCATCACAACAGTGACGACTACCGAAGAACCGAACGACGAACACGTCGTGCGGAGCTGGACGAACCCGATCCTTGCGGAGTATAAGGAGCGCGGGGCGTTTCTAGAGTCGACTCACGCCTACAAGGTCAACTTGAAGCTTCGGTCGCTCAACCTCGCGTCCTACGCGTTCTCGAAAAATGCGGAGGAACTCGCTGCGCATATCGGTAGGTATCCATCCCGTGGATTGCAGCCGTTCAGCTCGGCAGTCAGTGAGCCATACGATAACGAGCTGTCGAGATTGCTACACAACGTGTTGGCCTCCGCCAGCTCGCTCATATCAGGCCAACGTGTTGTGCTGCGGACGATCTGGCCGAAGATCGGCAAAGAGTTCTCGGCGTTCGAGCAGGGCGAATACACAAGCAAACGTATCGAGGTTTTCGAGACAGCGGAAGCGGAGTTCCTAGTGGAATTACGCAACTATTCTCAGCATTACTTCCTGCCCCGACTCGTCCCGAAAGAGACGTGGACTTCTAGTCAGCGGGCATCCGCAATAGAACTTAAATTCTCTCTTGAGGTTAAGCCGTTATACGAGTGGAGCGGCTTGGCGCCCAAGGTTAAGCCGTACCTCGAAGCTGCAGGAGACTCGATCGACCTACTGCCAATCATCGAGCGATATACACAATCAGTCCGCGAGTTTTACGGATGGCTCTGGAGCAAGGTCAATGAAAACGTCGCAATCGAGCGCGAAGAGCTTGAGATAAGAGCGGCGGAGCTGGACGAGTGGGGTAAGGAAGTGTTCCTAGAACCTGATTGGTTTCGGCGCCCTGGTGGCGAACCCCCTCCGGGGTGGAATGGCCGCAGGTGGAGCCGTCGGACGAAGGCAAAGCTTCGCGCAGAGCGTTGGAAGATGGGCTATCGCTCGGTCCGCCGTATCAGCGTTGATAGCAACGGCATAGCTGAAGTCCCTGAGGACGAGTGGACGCCGATCTACACCCGTACGTGAGGAACGTGAAATGTTGAACTGGCTGGGGGATGTTGGCAGATGGCTGTCGGAGCGCCTTGGCGCGCCGTCCGCAGACGCTTGGGCAGCAATGGCTGGCTGGACGACCGCCTTAATAGCGCTCGTCACAGTAATCGTCGCAGGAAAATATGCGAAGAGGCAGGTGGAGGAAGCCAAGAAAGCGGTCATCGAAGCGCAGGCCGCGCGGATTGAGCAGCAACAACAGGCCCAAACGGCGCTGGCCGAGCAGGCACGCCTGGCGCAAGAAACGCTGGATCATGATGCCCGCGAGGCGCAAAAGACAAGGGAGGAGCAGTCACAGCCCAACGTTGTCATCTTTGCGGAATCAAACCCAGCGATCTGGCAAGCCCTTGAGGTTGTGGTGAAGAACTTTGGAACAACACCCGCGTACAACATAAGGATCGAGTTCGACACCAAACCGCAGGTCAGTCCTACAGCAGAAGCTGGTTCGACGATTACAGATCTCTGGTTACCGACCGAGATACCAATTCTCGCACCATGGCAGGAGTGGCGGGCCCTGTGGGACTATGCGCCTAAGCGTTTTCGTCATCCGGAATTGGCTGACCGTCACGAAGCGACGGTCAAATACACCGATGCCAACAATCAGACCCACACGACAACCGGTGTCCTCGACTGGAATGTACTGCGTGGCGTTGACCGGCTCGTCATCAACACGATTCACGACGTGGCAAAGTTGATCAAGAAACAAAACGAGGTGCTTAGTTCTATCGCCGGAGCTGTCGCCCGCTTTGGTAACGAAGACACCGGCGTATGGGTTTACAGCACAGACGCGGCGGAAGAACGGCAAAGACGAGTCGACGCAACCGTAGAACGCCGCCGCCAACGGGACGAATTGCGGCGTCAGCTCCTCCCGCGTGACACAGCTAGCCCTCCTATCCCGCCGACTTCCGACCAAACAGAGGAATCACATTCGACGGAACCTCCTGCGGCGCAACCGGAGTAGGTGCGATCGGCGCAGGGAGTGAGTTGCCAACGCCGCCGTCCTCGGCGGGAATCCAGTCGCCGTAGACGTCGAGGGTGAGGCTTGGTTGGCCGTGGCCGAGCCAACGCGAAACCTGCATGAAGTGCACGCCGGCCATCAGCTGCATTTGTCGCGAACGTGTGCCTGAGGTCGTGTAGCCGAACCCCGCGAACTGCGGGTGCCGTGGCGGTGGCGGAACGGCTCACAGGAAGGCCGACCGCTTCGAACGCTGGCATCAAGATCGTCTCGTATAGCGTCCCGAAGGCCACCGGCTGCGACCAGTCGAATTCCGCAATTGCCTGTTCCCCTTTTACACGCCGACCGCCAACAACCCGACTCGGCCAGAGTGGCGCTGTCGCTTCGCTCGCTCGGGGATGGTCGTTGGCGAGGAAGTCGCGCATGCGCACGGCGAGCCAGGGCGGCAGTGGTACGGCTCGGCGCGACCGTCGCGATTTCGGCGTACTCAATACCCACACACCATCAGTTCGGGCCTTCGTCCGGCGGATGTTGACCGCGCAGCGCACCTCGCCGTTTGGCCCCTGCGTAAATGCGAGGTCGCGGACTTCCAGCCCCGAGGCTTCTGCCGCTCGCACACCTGTATAGGCAAGGAACAGGGTCGCGAGCTCGTACACCGGGTACCGCTCCCCTACCGTCGCGGCTACTCGCCCGACCTGATCGGCGGATAGCGGGTGGTGCTCGAAATGCGCTCGATCCCCAACAGCGTGCCCACCACCGAAGTCGACTCGGTCGGCAGGGCTCGACGAAATAGCGCTGTGCTGCAAGGCGTACTTCATCACGCGCTTCAACGAACCCAGGCGTGCTTCGTTGTCTTCGGCGCGATCACGCGTCCAACCCAGATCGGCGAGGAACTCCTCACAATTGCGCGGCGTGATGCTCGCAATTGCTTTACCGCCGAACGCTTTCAGCGCATATCGGCGCAGTAGCGCTTCTCGTAATCGTCGAGGGTGCGCTGCTTCAACCGTCCTTGAGCGACCTTTACGCGCATGCTGTCGAGCCAGGCCTGGGCGTAGTAGCCGAACGGCAGGTCTCCGGCCTTGCGCGCTTCGCTCAGACTGGCTGTGCCGACGGTATGCCGTGCGGCGTTGAGTTCGTCTCGGCGGGCCTCGGCGAATTCCCGCGTGGGGGGTAGCTCTCCTGGTGAGCGCTCGTCTTCTTCCGGCCCTTCGGTCTCGCCGGGTTGACCGGAATTGGCAGGCCGAACTCGTCGCGGACAGGCTCGGTCCAGACGACCTCGTACCGCTTGACCGGCTTCCCACTCTTTCGTTGGGTTGTCGCGTGTGCGCGGATGTATGCCATGCCTGGTCCTAGAAATATTTGAGTTCGTCGTCGGTGAAGGACATCGGCGGAGTGCGGATCTCGCTCGGCTCGTTGAGGTCGTCGCTGGTGCGGTCGAGCGTTGCCCTGTTGCGCGGCAGCAAGTCCCGCGTGGTGCTGGCGTATATCTCGTCCTCGATCCGCTCATGGCGATCGCGGTTGCGCTTCCGATCGGTTTCGATTCGGGACCCTTTGTGTAAGTCCGCTCGTTTCCTCGCCATCCGGCGGCACCCGCTGCGGCCACGTTGTAGATGCGGCGGACCGTCGAGGGCTGCGAGGTGGGCCGACCGGCAGGGCTGAGTTCACCTGCTGCGGTGAGCTCGCGGGCGATTTCGCCGAAGCCCACGCTCTGCTGGCGCATGCTGACGACACGTCGCGTCAGGACAGTGCTGACCATTCGTGGTCGGCCAAGACGCGCGCCTTGCGCCTTCTTCGCGGCGAGTGCGGCCTTGGTCCGCTCACCGATGAGCCGTCGTTCGAGCTGCACGAACGTAGCCATCATGTTGGCCAGCGCTTCGCCGTTGGGCGTCGTGGTGTCCAGCGCGATGTCGAGCATCACCAAGGACCAACCCTGCGCCACTGAACGCTCCATGATGTCGCTGGCGTGGCCGACGCTTGGAGCGAGGCGATCAAGCTTGACCACCATGAGGCCGTCCGCGAGGCCAGCGGCCAACTGCCCGAGCGCTTTCCGCAATCCTGGGTCACGGCTTTGCCGCTCGCGCCCTCATCGCGCAGGATCGTCAGCTTCCATCCGCGTCGATTCGCCTCGGCGCGGAGCGCGGCCTCTTGCGCGGCAAGGCCATGGCGGCTATCAGCCTGCTCCTGCGTGGACTCTCGCACGTACCCAACATGACCTTCTGTTCGGCCTTCGTGTTTTCGTTTGTCTCCCTGCCGTTTAGGGGCGTGTACGGGCTTCTACGCCATACGCCTCGAACCGTAGGGTGCTCGAGAACCTCGCGTCTACTCCAAACCTGCTGTTAGAGTGCAGCTTTCAGAATCACGTCTCTTGCGGGTGAATCAACGATACGACCGCCGAGCATTAGCGTCTCGGTTTGCTTCTGCTGCCAGGCTGACAGCTTCGCCGAAGGTCACCGCGCTGGGTGTTGATCTTCTCGGCAGATGATAACGTGCAGCTGCCGGACAAGCTGGATGTCTGTCCTGGACTTCCAACATGACTGACCACTGCTTTCGCGTGGCTAAGGCCGTACATGTCATTCGCACAAATCGCGGTCATACGTTGCACACCGATGTGGCGGCACACGCTGTGTGCGGGAATGTTTCTGCTCGTTGTTGGATCGCTTCGCCCGACTCAGGCGTCGCCGATAGATCGGCGCCGAGTTCCAGGTCGTTGAGCTCCACTTCAACGAGTTTAGAGTCGTCGACGCCGTCGCCTTCGTCACTGTCGACGACCGACACCACAACGACAGCGACGTCGACATCATCAACGACGTCTCGCCGCCACCCCAAAGAATCCGGTTCAGCAATAAGATCGACAGCCCGCCTGGCCCGCCGCAGTCACCGTGGTGTGCCCCCAAAGGTTTTCCGGACACGTTCACTTGGTTGATCAAGGGTGCGTTCGACCACGAGTCCACGCGACACAAGCAACCACTGTCCGTAAACGCGGGCAAATCCACTCTCCTCCACCGACCCTCCGGTTGATCCGAGCTTTTGCGTAGAGGCGCCAACTCGCGGAGATGGTCGTTGCATTGCCTTGGCGGGTTACAAATCTGATGTACGGGTCAGTGGAACCTCAGCAGCAAGCTTGTCGCGAAGCCACTCGAACGCGAAGTCCATCCATTCTCGGTAATGACCCATCGCGCAGTGATCATCGCCCACGTAGAGCCGAAGCTCCGCCTGCGGCAACGCATTTGCGAGATCGGACGAGTCCCGGGGGTCGACAACGGTGTCCGCATCACCACTGATGATCAGCAGCGGGACCGTGATTCTGTTGTACATTTTCCGCAACGACAACGCGCCCAACTTCGGGCCGAGGTCTCGAAGATTCGCAGCGCCCAATGTTCTGCGCATTGCGACCACCATCACTTCCGGAACTCCGATCGCTCCGTGCGGTCCGAGACTTCGGTGAGTGGGCGTCGCGCACGTGACGATGCAACGCAATCGTGGACTCGTTGCAGCCATACGAGTGGACCAGTACCCGCCGAAGCTGAGGCCGAACATGCCGATCCGGTCACCATCAATCCGCGGGTGACGCGATAGGTGGTCGATCATCGCGCCATAGATTAGCTCGGAATTTCCCGACATCGGCTGCTTGTATAGGTACGTGCCGGGCATCTCCATGACGACCAGGGCCAATCCCCTATCGCGATATTTCAGGAGGGGGAAGAGTAACTCCTGTGCTGTGCCGTCGAGTCCGTTGGTCACAAGAACGGCCGCGCACGCAAGCTCACCCGACGGGAAGACCGCGTACCCCCTCACGTCTTCGCCATCAACCCGCACGGCGATACTTTCGGTGGTCAGCCCTACCGCTGGGGCGATTGCTCTTACAAGAGCCTCCGAAATACGCTGAGCGGTTCGGTACGCCCGCATGCGGCCAGGCGACCAGCCGGGCCAGGCGGCAATCGTTTGGTACGTAGCCATTTTCACTAGCGAGTCGACGGCGATCGTAGCTTGTTTCAGATGCTCGGTAGCCGCATCGTCGCTCGACACATGGCCCTGAATGAACCGTTTGAGCTGATCGACCTGTGGTTGCGGGCCACGATCGGCCAGGAACGACGCGGCAGGCTCGATCAGCCGAGCGAGCGAGCCGACGACAGCCTGGTCGTCGTCGCGGAGCAGGCCTTCGACACTTACGGCGGTCAGCCCGATCGCGGCGGACAATGTAGCCAGCGAGCGGTCGGCCGTAGCAGCGTGATCGGCCGCGATCTTCTCCCAATAGCGAACCCAGCGCTCGTCCGCAAACGACCTCGCCCCCTCGAACTGCGCCGACATCAACGCTGGATCGATTCCGCCGAGGTTCGCGAACCGTGCGACGAACACATCCGGCAGGAAGAATCTCGCGCCGCTCCATCGGACTGCGAAGTCCGTAGTCCGCGTAACCGCACATGCGGTTGCAAGTAAACGTCGAGCAAGAGCCATAACCGGGAACCTAACTCGCCGTGTGGAAGTGGTATCGGCTTCAATTGTGTCTCCAACACCTCTCGGCAGCACTACGTTGTTCGAATGACCGACGACAGCTCGGTCCCGTCGAGGGAGACCTTCAGTGACGACGAACGTCGACCGGATCAGAGACTTGTTGGACCACAACGATCTGTCGAAACTCGCAACCGATGTCGGACGATGCGTGGACACCAAGAACTTCGACAAGATGTCGACCATCTTCACTACTGACGCCGTGTTGACGACGCCCGACGGGACGTCAACCGGCGTTGAAGCGATCATCGGGACGGCGAGACTCACCATGCAGCGCTCGAAATCACTCAGCATCTCATCGCGGGCACTTCGATCGAACTTCACGGCGATGACGCTTCGGTGGACGCCAACGTTGTCGCGATCTTCGTTCCTGTCGCCGCCTCACCCGAGGACAATCGAATGATTGGCTGTCACTACGCGTTCGAAGCCACCCGCACCGACGATGGTTGGCGATTCAAGCGCATGTCGATCACTCCGGCGTGGACTCGCTGATCTCGTCATCAAGTAACGCCGTTCAATCAGCGACCTTAGCGGTCGAAATCGCCGGATGATTGAACAGCGCTGCGGGGACGCACTCGCAGCAGAATGCCGCCGACTTGTCGTTGATCGCGACACCGACAGCACCTTTTGTACTCGAGAACGTCGAAAGGAGTCGGCGGCCGAAATAGGTCTCGTGAGGATGCTTTTGCTCCATCCCAGGCCACATCGCGCAACCAAAGATTAACTCTCGCAACCTATCCCAGCGGCGCCCACCACACTGGTTATCACGCCATCCCCATCGACACTCGCGACCTGCCGCCGGACCGAACGAGAAATCGTCCAGGACGTCTGCGCACTCGGGGACGACCACTGGATGCACTGAGCCCACCGTGGATCAGACCCGAAGTGTTCATCTGCGTCGTCCATATGTGCTCCCGACCACCCGACAGAGGCGCCGCGGGCAACCGTTTCTCACCATCCGCGATGCCTTCCGTCGGTTCCGGCCGCCGGCGGCAACACCATGGCTACCCGGACTACCTCGTTTGCTCCGACAGACTTCGCTGTCGGACGTTTGATCGACTGCACCCCATGTCGGGCGGTTGTACCGTCGATCTGGTGGCCGCGAAAGCGCCCCTGAGATGACTTCCAGGCACCACACGTCACTACCCCTGCGACGAGACGGAAATGTGTTGAGGCGACTACCATGCTTCGAGGTTGCCGTCGCGACAGTAGCGATGAGTTCGCTGATCGACGCGGTCCACAGCGTCGCACTGCAGGCGGGTGGTGGAAGGTCTCGAACGTGGCAGCACGACAATGTAATCGGCATCGACACACCCCTCATCACTGACTTGGAAATCGCCGCGGCCCTGCGGCGACATGAGGCGCAGGGACGGCCCATCGCCGCGATCGGCGTGGTTGCACAAGGCCATGTCGCCGTCGACGTGATCTTCGGGCTGCGTGAGGATTTGGCGACAGCGTTGTTCACGGGATTGCACGACACGAACGGACCTGCTGCCGACCGCGAATCCTCGTTAGCCGAATTCCTTGCCTCGACGACGATCTCGGCTTTGGCCGCCGAAGGCGTCGACAGCCGACTCCGGCAGCTGAGCACCGGGTAGGTGTCATAGGTCCACCGACACCGATACTTTCGTCCTGTAGCGCACGTGCCACTAGCGCGTCTGTGTCGGCGCCAGCTGTGCCAGGGACTGGTCTTTGTGACGCACACGTGCGAGGTGGATGTTCACGCTTCTGAGCGAAATATGCAGCCCCTTAACGACATTCAACCTCGTGTGTCGGCTGAACCAAGCCGGCAACGCCTCCATCTCGCGATCACCCCAGACTCGGCTTCGCGGATAGGTGCTGCCGGTCCGTTGAAGACGGCCTCTCGGCGGATCCAGCAATGCTCAAGCAACGATCCTTCGCTGAGGCAATGAGACCACGCTGCCAACTTGCTGGCGGGACAATCCCTTCCGCGGATGCGATAACAGCGACGTTCCGCGGAACGTCACACACCGCGCGGCGCTGATTGCATGCTCATCGAGCGTGCTGTGACGTGCCGGTTGCCGGTCGGCCTCGTGTGGTTGCGTCAACGAATCGCCTGTTCTCCAGTGAGAGAGAACGCTCTCACTGTGCTCTAATCAACTTCGTCGAATCGATCGGCGACTCCGCCCCCTCAGGGCTCGAATGGGCGATCTGGATGAGAGGTAGCGTTGACCGTCGAAGACACCACGACCGCCAGATTCGTTGAGACCGGATTGCGACTCCTCATCGATCAACCCCGCGGCATTCTCGACCGGGGACTCCGCAGCGAAGACGTAATCAACGGCGCCAACGGATCTCACGCGACTTTCTATAGGAGATTCCCCTCGAAGGCCGCCTATCTCGCTCAAGTAGTCGACGGACTTGTTGCGTTGCCCCGCTACACATCTCAGGAAATACAGTCAATCGTGGCGGCCGAATTGACTGCAAACGGAGGGCTAACCCGGCCGGCCATCCGGTCATTGGTCACCTCTCACTTCGCACACGTCACGGACCTCCAATCTGTGACGAAGCGCCTTCTCGCGCACATATTTGCAGGTTCGACTCCGCGGACGACCCATCCACTCCGAACCGACTACCACCGACGCGACCAACTGGCGCTGGCCGCCTTCGACGCTTCGTTCGGGCGATTCGGCGCAACACTCCGAAAGCCCTTTACTGCAGCAACATTTGCCACCGCAGTGACGGCAGTCGTCGAAGGTTTCGCGTTACGCAGCCGGATCGATCCCAAATCCGTAACGCCCGCGCTTCTCGCTGACACACTCCTGACCTTTCTCGGCGCTACCGTGGACATGACCCAGCAACATGGGCATGTGGACGACACGCTCTCCGCGCTCGATCTACCACCATCGACGCCGCGCCCACCCGCGCGCGACCCGCGGGCAGCAATGATCGCCGCCGCTCGCGACGAGTTCGCTAAGCGGGGCTACTTCATGACTCGAATCGAAACCATCGCGGTCATTGCCGCGGTACCGCTCGAAACCGCCCGCAAGCTGTTCCCCACCAAACCGCACATTCTTGTGGGAGCACTCAGATCTCATATTGCGGCTATGACGGAAGCGGTCGCAGACGACTTGTTGATCGGCCTCGACGAGATCGAGATTGTTGAGAACCACCTCCTCAGGTGCGCGCGTGTCGCCGTAGAGGAGACGGCGTTCATGGATGCGCTAGTTGCCGCCGTCGCGCACGACACCTACTCCGAGCCAGAGGGTCTGCTCTCAATCAAACAGCAGTTGAACTTGCCCGCAATCATCGCGCCGGTCATTCAGCAGGGGCAGGACAAAGGCGTCCTGACTAGTTGCGACGCGCCGATCGAAATCGCGGCCGGGATCACCAACACGCTGCTCTTGCGGTGTTTCACGCGACGCACGCATACTCCGGAGGACAATGCGATGTTCATCAGCAGGTTGGTGCTGCATGGTATGCGCACCCGCTGACATCCGCGGCGCGGCGTAATCGGCGGGACAGCACCGCGACGAACACCGCCTCGCCGAGCTTGTCTATCGCGTTGCTGTGTCAGTGTTGTCATGAAAGCGCACGATCTAGATCGACGAAAACCGATCCTGCGAGTCCATGCAAGGTAGGTCGTGAATGTTGCCAGTGAATTGCGTTGGGAGAACCGCGACACCGAACTCGCGCTGTGACCGTCGTCGCCTGTCGCACCCTCGCTGCGAAACCCGATTATCGCGACTGCCTTGGGCCCACGACCGCGAGGCGCCCTTGACCGTAGTCGGGTTATAGCCGGATTACACGGCCTGGGCAGGCTGCTGGGAGAAAGTCGAACTACGCAAAGGTTAAGGACGAAGCTTGTCAGGGGTGATCCAGACCCCTAGCTCGGCATCGGGTACGAAATGCCGCCGGAAATTTCAGTGCGTACGTACAGCTGCGCCGCCTACCCGAAAGCGTTGTCTCACAAGGCGCGTCGCTCTTATTGCTCGCGCTCGGCCAAAGTGGCCGTGAACGCACCAATCTGTAGGGTCGCGATCGTCGAGGACGCTCTCAGGAGAGCCGCCGAAGCAATCGCGGACTGATCAACAGTCCGTGATCCGAACCCAGCCGGCCAGACTTGAGCAACTTCAGCGAACGAAGTCACGCATCGTGTCATGCGGTCAAACGACTGTGCCGAGTGCCGCTACGTGGGACCATTGGATTACTGCGCAAACATACGCAAGCCCACGCGATCGTATCGGGCCAATGCCGGCTCGCACCCGAGCAGAACTAATTCGAACCATCAACGATTTCTGACACTCCAAGTACGCGAA
The DNA here is from genome assembly GCF_043944905.1 of Antrihabitans spumae. NCBI lineage: Bacteria > Bacillati > Actinomycetota > Actinomycetes > Mycobacteriales > Nocardiaceae > Antrihabitans > Antrihabitans spumae. Next base: position 66,990 of record NZ_JBIMSN010000094.1, on the reverse strand, counting down.
TAAAAAGGAGAATTACGTGCGACTCACAATTAACCGCAGTCAGGCTGCCGTCAAGGGAATGCTCGGCGGTCACAAGGGAACGCAATTTACCCTATCCTATCAACTTCAACTCACAAATGAGGAAACTCAACTAGTTCAGCAATACAAGCTGATGGAGTACCCGCTGACCTGGAAGACTTTCCAAGGCGACCGCTTTCCAGATGACACGATCGCGAGCATGATTCGGGGTACAACTCAAACCGTTGGAGACGTAAGGACACTCCTGAACAATGAGGATATCGTCAAAGACGCGGTTGACGAATTGCCAATTCTCTTCAAGGTATGCAGGACTTTCGGCGGAAGCGAAACTATCGACTATCCCCGAAAGTAGGGTCCACACGCGTTTGATGCGGCTGATCAGCGTCGGCGGCCTGGCTCTGGTCCGGCCGATTAGCGGTGGTCGATACCGCCCAGCACTCACCGAATGCCTTGACCGAAGCATCCACGCACCGCAGTCAAGTTGATCCCCAGACTCTAACTCACTTGTTCCACTGTCCTGCGCTCAGACGTGCTGATCTGCTTTAACTAGAGCAGCTGCAGAAGGTTCTTCTCACGATTGGGTCCTTGCACATTATTGTGTAACAAGTGAAGAAGACGCCCCCCCGAACTCGGGGTAAGCCATGATCGCCTGACCCATGTAACGGCCGCTGGCATGCCCCTAGGCACACCTTAGTCACACCTTCGGTACTCGGGACATAACCGAGTTCGGCGGATGGGCAGGCGCTTCACGCAACTGAGAACTTCGCGATTCTCTGGACTCGACAACCGCGCGCCCAATGATTATCATTCGACTGAATGACTTCGCGTCTGGACTCCGCTCGGTACGGTCGACTGGACGTCGACAACGGGGGGCCGCGCAGTGACAATGGGCGGTCTTGACCTGGAAATAGACTGCCGTCTTGTCGTCCTCGTCGCCGGCTTAGCGGCGTTCCTGGCATGCATCGCGCCATTCGGATTCTTCGTTCCTAGCCAATCAGCCGCGATTGCAGGTGGCTTTGCTGCCGGCTCTGGGAGCGTCAATCCAATTGTCCAGGCGTCGGCAGTCACGACCGGCGCCTTCCTGGGCGGGCTTGTGGGATATGGAATTGGTTGCTGGATCGGCGATCGGAGTTTCGACGGCCGAAAGATGAAGCACCGCAGTTGGATGAGGTACGGACAAGATCTCATCGCCAGGCGCGCGGTGGCCGTCGTATTGGTCGGGCGCTGGAGTGCAGCAACTCGATCGACGGTTCCAAACATCGCGGGCGCCGCCCGGTATCCGCTGTCTCAGTTCGCAGTTTGGAACCTCGCCACTTGTGCAGCATGGGGGGCAGCGACAACGGCGGCTGGATATCTGGCGCATGAAGCGATTAACGGCGGAACATCCGCCTTGACCGCAGTATCGACAGCGGTGCTCCTGTCCGTGTGTACATACGTTGCCCTCAGTTACCGAAATTGGCGTATCAGCAACGCACCCCGAACGAGAGATGTGAGCGGCCATGAAGTGGAATAAGCGCGCATTCGAATCGGCGGGAGTGACAGAGTTTCCGCCCGGTCCAAATCTTGCGCGGCTCGACAACCGCAAGATCTACGTAACCAGGCCGGGCTTTGACAACATCGGCGAAATTCTCATCTCGATGAACGTCAAGTTCGAGGCATTCGACGGCAGCTACGATTGCGCGCTGCTGTTCATCAACTGCGGCACCCCGGATCAAATCATTCCTGCCGCACTAGCCGACTTTGTGTCCAACGGCGGTTGCGTATACGCGTCCGATCATGTCGACGCGACTATCGCCTCGGCCTTTCCGCAGCTACTTTCGTTCGGCGGCCATCAAGGTAATCCGGGCTCAGTCAAGGCATCGGTGATCGACCCCGAGCTCAGAGACCTCATAGGCCGAAAGCTCACCATCGACTTCGACATGGGCTCGTGGGCAACGATTTTGCCTGGCAAGGGCGAAGTCATTCTCGAATCACGCGACTCAGGAGTCGATCGCCCGTTGATGGTTTACGCCGAGTATGGAAAGGGTGCGGTGTTCTACACCAGCTTCCACAACAAGGCACAGACCTCGGCAGAAGAGAAGCGCCTGCTGCAGCTACTCGTATTGAAGCAACTGAGCGTATCGACGCACTCCACGTTGAAGCAGACTGGAGATTCGTTAGGGATCAGCATGCGCCTGTAGCGACCGGCGTCAGGCCTTTCGCACTAGCCCGCGCGCCATCGATGCGATCGAATCCGCGATAGTCTCCGACCCCGCTGATCGCGGGGAACCGGCTTTCTCCGTCGAGATGACGTCAAGTTCCGCTGCGCTCGCGTCGCCCAGCCCGCAGGTGATGATACGAATGTTGTCGGCGATCAATGGTTTTGACGCCGCGATCGCGGCCTGTTTGTTCCCAAGATCACCATCACCGAAAACCGCAAGTACCCGATCGGCTGCGGGCATCGCCATGAGGACGGCATGAGCCTCACGAAGCGTAGGCACGAAATCGTTCCCGCCCCCCGCCCGCGCCGCCTCAAGCATTGCGATCGCATTACGCGGTGATCGCTCCGGTCGAGAGATCGCATCGATGCCCTGGTGCCATAGAATTACGCCGACCGAATATCCGTCTGCGATAGCCTCACTCACGAACTGCCGACATCCCTTGCGCGCCTGCTCCAGTCGGCTGCCAGACATCGAACCGCTTACGTCGAGCGCCAGAATGACGACTCCCGACAGGCTCGCCTGAAGCTTCCCGAGGTTCCCCCCGGGCGGACACTCGGTGACGGGTTCGGCCTGAAACCGCTTCTTCGTCCATCCAGCCACACGAAACTCCTAGTCCGCCAGCAAGAATCCGGCAATTGCCTGGGATTGCTTTGCTACTTCGTTGTCGTCGAGCACGCCCTCGATAAATGCCTCCATCGGGAGGAGCTTGTTTTTGTAACTGCGCGCCTCGGCCGTAATACGGCCGTCGATCCCGATGGAAACCAACAACCGGATCTCGGTGCCCCCGTTCGCGCGAGGGATGTCGGAGACCTCGCAGTCGAACACCAACCTGTTGTCTTCCGGCCGCTCGGACACCAAGGCGCCGCCTTGCTCGTAAAGCTGAATCCGGGCCTTGTCCTGATTGTCCAATATCGTTGCAACCGAGACCTGGTGCGCGACGATCGGGAGCTGGGTATTCGCGGTGAGAGCCTTCCGCACATAGGGGTCGGGGCGCCAAGGCTCCGCACTGGAATGCACGTAAACGCCTATCGCCCTGGGCAACACGGGTGTGATCCGAGGCGAGCCCGTCGACGCAGTGGTCCCCCCCAACATCGGTGGGACAGAAAGTTGCTCCGCCAGGGCAGCCGCACCTCGCGCGACGGCCTTGTCGGGGTCGGTTATCTCGACCGGCACCTTCAACAAATCGCTGAGGAAGGTCCTGATCATCGGCATGCGAGTCGAGCCGCCCACCAGCAGGACCCGGCTGATCGGTGGCGCCCCGAGGGCAGTCGCGGCACCGCAGACACGTTCGACACTTTGCCTGCATTGCAGAACCAGGTCGCGAGTGGCAGACTCGAAGTCCGTGCGCAGGACTGACAAGGCAAACTTGTGCTTGCCGTGCCGGATAGTCTTGGGCGCTGAGTCCGACTGACTAAGTTGACGTTTCACCTGCTCGGCCGCCGAGTTCAGAGCACCGACGAACTCGTCGTCGTCGCGGAAGTCGTCGTTGCCGGTCTGGGCTTCGACCTGCTCCCAGAGGAGATCAGCCAAGCGCAAATCCCAGTCCAAGCCGCCCAATCGTGTCTCGCCGTCGACCGCCCAAATCCGCGGACTCCCTCGATCGAATCCGATTATCGCGACATCGAAAGTCCCACCACCGAGGTCGAAGACGAGTGACGTTCGAGCCGATTCCGTATGCGCCCCATACGCATACGCGGCAGCGACGGGTTCCGCCAAGAGCTCGAGACAGTGCAGGCCAGCAATCTTCGCGGCTGCGTGTGTGGCTTCCTTCTCGGCGACGCCGAAATAGGCGGGAACAGTGATCACGGCTCTGAGCTCCTCGGCGCGGCATCTCAACACGTCTGCGGCATCCTTTGCCAATCGCTTGAGGATCAGGGCTGAAATACCCTCCGGCGTCAAAGTGCGGCCACCGTACTCGAGTTGAAATTCCTTCCCCATCTGCCGCTTTATTCCGACTACGACATTGTCTGGATCACTTGCCACGTATGACTTGGCTTCCGTCCCGACCAACACTGAACCGTCGGGGTCGAAATACACGACCGATGGCGTGAGGTCCCCACCGTCGGGCGCCGCTATGAGGCGTTCGGCGCCCTGCGTGCGGCTGAACACACAGGAATAGGTGGTCCCCAGGTCTATACCGATGGACTGCACGAGATTCTCCCGCTGCACGCGCGCTCACGCATCCCAGGGGAAGGGCACCCACGAGGCCAACTGACTACTGAGATCCTCGACCCACGCGGACCCGTCGTTGAACATCTGTTCACCGCGACTGTCCTGCAACAGCCATCCCGCCAGCCAAATCGTCAGGATCGCGAGCATGACCAGATGCGTAGCGCTCCACGCTGAGCGAAAACTCCAGTACACGTTCGGAATTCCGTTTTTCATCAGACTACTTCCGCCGAAGCCGGGGCCGGCGTCTCCACCGGCGCGATCATGATTTTTGTCTTGGACTTGTCGAGCAACCATTGAAAGACGTGAACGGGATGCCGATGATCGGCAAGGGGATGCGGTTGCATCAGATCGGTGCCGAAGAAGGCGATATCGGCGAAGTCGTCCTCCAGACGACGCACGAACCCGTCCTGTCCGTGGTCGATCAGCCACTGCCGTATGCCATCCGAACTGCCGGGATTGATATCCACTCCCGCGGGCAGGCTCTGTAGCGCGTCCAACTTCGTGAGGACCACGCCGAGCTTCCGGGCCTTCAGGTTGACGTTCTCCGCTCGCAGCCTATCGATGACGCTTGCATACGCATCCTCCTGGTCGGCGGTTGCGATCTCGAGCCTGCGTTCGAGTCCGGCACGTTTTGCCTCCTCGATAACTCCCGGTAATCCGAGCGGATCGATGACCAGCAAGATCACGTCTGCGGTATCGATGTATCCCAGACTTTGGGTCGTGTCCATATTGACGAACGATTCACCGGCCGCGTCTACGAAGTGGAGCTCGAGCTTCCGCGCTCCCAACTCGACCACATAGGGCCACCCCTCCGGATTCTTACTGAGCGGGGTCTTCGCCGTCGATTGCGATGTTGCCATCACACCCCGAGCCGTCTGCAGGAAAAGCACTGCTGGTGGACTCAGCGGGACAAACTTCCCACCCTGACTCGTGACTTGCGTTTCCATGATCGTAACGCCCGCAGCCAAGAGACGCGTTTTCCCGGCCGCGATAGCGCCGATTGTCGGAATCTGGATTGTGCGGCGCGTTCCCGAACCCTGGGCGACCTCTTCGCCGCAGAAGGGGCACACCGCCGTTAGTTCCTTCGCTGCGGCACGAACCGTCGTCGGGATCCGCGTGCCGCATTCACATCGACGATGCATCATGCCCAACGGGCCGGGAGACACGTCGCGGTGGATGATTGTGCAGCTCTGATTCGAGCATTTGTAACTCGGCATATCGGTTTCTCGGTAGCATCTCGCGCACTTCAAGGACGCGCGTTCTTTCTTGCGACCGACCTTATCGAACCATCGATACGCCAAAATCCAGGCTTGCTGAATCAGATAAACAACGCCGCCGAAAACACCCATCGCCACGAGCCAAAAAAGAATGGAAATCCAGACTCCGAGGAAGAATCCGACCAGCGGGACTGCGGCGAGCACTGTCCATGCGATTCCGGGAAGGCTGGTGGCCAGCTTCCACAACTTGGAGGCACGACCAGAACTGGCGCTCGTACCACCCGTTCCTGCGGCGGCCGATCGATTCCACCGACTCGGTGAAACATTGGGCCAGACCTTGGTTTTAATGACCTCCTTCGTCTCAGCGATGACTGCACGAGCATCGTTGCGTGCCTGGTAGGGGTTGTATACCGGCCATGCCCTGTCCCAACCGAAGTGCTTCGCTGCGCCGCGCGCCTTCATCGCGATCACCTTGCCCGCAGCCACGGCTTCTGGCGTCACCACGACCGGTTGCACCATCGCCTTACCCCGCAGTACTCGCAACGGAATTGCCAGCCCTGCCAAAAGGCCGGCTGCCAGGCCGACGAGGAAAGTGACGATCCAGTAGATAACGAGGATTGCCAGCAGGCGCATTATCACGGCTAGCACAATCCACAGCACAAAAACGACAACAGTTGCGCCAATAACGAACAATATGAGGGGTCCGACAATATCTTCCATTGGAATCAACGCTCCTTGCTGAATAGGCGTTTTCCGCCTCGGACAAGATTCCGCCCTAGCCGGCCCTTTTTCGCGTCATCGAGAAGCGCATCGAGAACCGGCAACCAACTCGGATTCAATACGCGGCGAACTGCTTCGAGCCGGTGTCGACCATCGCGTGAGTCTCCGAGGGCCACCAGGTAATCGCGCCCGGCGGCGTGCTGGCGGTCCGTGCCGGATTCGTACAGGCTCAGTGCCCAAGTGACAGCCTTTGCGTCACCTTCCTCGGTCGCAATCCCGTCGAGCGCGTAATCGATGCACGTTTCCGCCCACTCGCCGACGGCCCGCTCCAACCGAACGACCGCGCGTTGATCCCGCGCCCTGACCATCAAGTTGCCAACCTCGGGGATCAAGAACGCCACGTACGGACCCACGCGGTCGGCGATGTCGTGCATCGCCGGATTGCGCTCTCGCGCAGTGGATTCGTGGGCATGGCGATAGATCTGCCGGATAGCGACGGTGTCGTCGAAGATCGTCTGAAGTCCGCGGTCATCAGGCAGTGCGCGATCGGCGAGCATCCTGTTGATAAGCCATCCTCCTGACAATCCGTCCGCCACTCTTTCTCGGGACTTATTGAGCCCCTTGACAATCCAGGCAGACAGATCCGCGGGAACCCGAGGGTGTGCCGCTACCCATTCGGCGACGACTTCGACATCCGCCGGTATGTCCGCGCCGTCCAGTGCGAGGCGCCAACTCTCGATCGGTAGCCTCGCGCCCTTCGCCGCGATTTCGCCGGCACGACGGTTCAGTGGAATACGACCGACGGAAACCGCGCTGATCCACCCGCCGAGTTGGGACGGCGAACTTGCACCCAACGAGTCCCATGCGCCCGCGGTCAGCGCGCCGATCGCCCAATCCTCTTCACGTCCTAGCGCTGACACCAGTCGACTCGTGATCCTGGCGCCGAGCTCGGATTGATAGGGCAGCTCGCTGCGCCGCTGCGCAAGTTCGGGATGCCGGCACCAGTAGTCGGCCAATGTGTCGAGACACGGTGTGATGTCAGCGCCAGCGAGCAGGTTGAACTTGTGCGCTGCGATCAACACCGCAGGGAGGTCCTCCGCCCGGGCCTGCCTAGCAACTGCAACCTGGGTAGCCTGCCCGTGGACACGAGATTCGTCCGAATCCCATTGAACGGGAGGCCAACCCGCAGGCCACGCATCGACCGCAGTCGCCCACGCGGGAACGAGGCCGGGAGACGCTGCCAAGGCCTCGAGAGTCGGTAACAGGATTCCGGTGGCCACATCGTCGAGGTCCGCACGATGGGCATGCACTATTGCATTGGCCGTGAGTCGGACATCCGCTTCGTCGGCTGGCGGACCACTCACAATCATGCCGAGTAGCTCGTCGGCATACATGGCAAGGTCGTCGCTCATCTCGGAACTCGACAGCCCAGCAACGGCACGCAAAGCCGCGGAACGATCTTGCGCACCACTGGACCCGATCGCGCCGCCAAAGCTGACGATTCCGGCAGCTTGCGTGGCGACATCGGCGCCGAGGACGGATTCCCACCGGCGAGCGACGTCGATGGCCGCGAGCGCGTCAACGGGGTCACCCTCTAGAAACCATTTCGCCTGTTGGGCCGCCGACTGCGTGACCTCGACCGGCGTCGCCTCCCCGCTGATCAGGTCGACGACATTGAAGGCCGCGCCGCCGGAGTGGACGCTAGGGGTGGCGCCGAAGTCCGGGCTCGCGCCAACAATGTCCGCGACTGTCGACAGTGGCTGATTCGAAAAAGCGTGGAAACTCAGGTCCAGTGCCCGATTGGCGTCGATGAACAGCGAACCCAGAGCGATGTACTGCATCACAGTCTCGAGGCTGGTGTGGACGATGATGAGCTTCTTCGCCGGCGAACTTGTCGCCTGCTCGATCATGGTCAGGAAGGTCGGAAGGAAGTCTGGACCGAGAAGTGAATTCTCGATCAGTTGTTTCTTGAGTGCATCGGGCTCGTAAGCCGGGTCGATCTCAAGCGGCGTCGGCCACGAGTCGAGAACTTTGGTCGATACCTTGTCGACACTCCACCTGTTGGCCGCAAACAATTGAGCAGGACGGTAGGGCAGAAAATCGTTGCGCTCCGACGTCAGAATCGTCTCGGTCAATTGGTTACCTGGACGCGGACGCGTAATTGTCTTTCCCGTCGACTTGCCCCGCGAAAGGAAGTACTTGCCAGCCGATGTCCGGTAAATGCAGCTCGAAGGATGTGCTAGTTCTTCGTGGTCGACGTGCCAGCCAGACGACACCACATGGAGCATGCGCTCAGCAACAAAGCTGCGATCAGCGGCAGTAACACCATCCGAGGCCGCCGCAAAGTTGAAGCCGCCGACACCGTCGAGCGCTTCGTCAGGCCGAACGTCGGTATATATCGTGACGTCGAACATCTCAGCCTCCCTTGGGGAGGAAGCCCCGGTCAGCCATCAACCACAAGAGTGGATCGGCAACTCGATGCGGCAGAACGCCTCGAGCATTCACGCGTTGACTCCCGTACTCCGGCTCCGCGCCAAGCGCTGATGCCCCGAAAAGGCGATATTTTTCGTAGTTGTTGTCAAGGAGACGGAGCAGAGCGTCGCCACCCCACTTGTCGATCATCGACGCGATGTGGTCGTGGATCGACAGCGATTCCGCGTCATCGAAATGACGAAGCTTGGACGACGCCTTGCGCATCGGATGATCCGGCGGAATATCGTCGAAGAAGGCATCGATCTTCGAAACCACGACCGCCACCGGCTGTTTGATCTTCTTGTTCTTCTTGGTCTTTTCGGCCGTCTGCAACACCGTTGTCAGTGCGCGCAATACGGTGTCCGGCGATGTTGCGAGACTCTCTGCATCGACACCGCGATTGATCGCACGATCGCGATTACCGGGAAATCCAAAGGGATCGAGCAGCAGAATCACGCCGCTTGTCGCCGCGAGATAATGCTGACCGAGTGCCCGGTCCTCGGTCGCGAGGTCTTCACCAGCTGAGTCGTAGAACGAGAAGATCGTGGAGACGTCGCGCGATACTTTCCCGCCCATCGCCTTCTTACTGAACCGCCATTCGAAAACCGCGGGGATCGTCATCCCCGTCTCGTGGCGCTTGGTCTGCTCTGGCAGAACGCCCTTGTCGTCTTCCATGCCGCGCAGCAACGTCTCCAACTGCCCCGCGAGCCCGCTCTTTCCGCCCGGCGAATCGATCGAGGCGTCGAATCGTCGAGCGATCGTGGAGTAAAGCTCTTTCTGCAGCACCGCAAGCATCACCGTTTTGCCGGAGCCGCGAACACCCACGAGCCCGAAAAGGGGCGAACTGGCGTCGAAACTCCGGGGCATCCGAGAGTGACAGTCTGGACAAACCCGGATCGCGCTGACCGCGCCACAAGCGGTACACGTTGCCTCCGACTTCGCCAGAACCTGGCGTCCCGCTGCGTCGGCAATGACCGGGAGGACCGGCGTGCCATCGGTGAACAACTGAATACGCGCAGGATCGGGCAACTCGGAGCATCGCGTCCGCCCCGGTGCCGCACGACCCGAACACCGAACCGCGAGCGCGTTGGGATTCACCTCGTTGTAGCAGTACGGGCACGGGACCTTACTTTGGAAAAGTGCCATCTCGCTTAGCCTTTCAGCTGATTCGTCGGCGGATCTTCCAGCTTCACTGGGGCGCCACCGTCAGGAAATATCCGGATCCAGAATGGGCTCACCAACCGAGGAATGTTGAACTCGACGCTGGCAGGAGTTACCCCGTCCAAGTCGACACGGATCTTCTCGACCACCTCACCGTCAGTAGACCGGGACGGCATGATCGAGCTCTCCCGCGCGACCACCAACAGCGAGACCGGACCTGAGAATCCGTCGGATTCCACTGTTGCGCGGACAGGCTTGCGGCGACCGAACCGGGAGGGCGGAATCTCGAGCTTGTACTTGACCACCGGAAGCCGCGCCACGATCTGAACCTCGACCGGGCTGGCGATCCATTTCTGACCATTCCCGAAGGCCACGGTAGAAATGGTCACTCTATCGACAGCCGTCGCTTGGATCCGACAGCCGCCATTGATCTTGTACTCCGCGCGACTGACGCTCTTCGACTGAGCCCCGCTGCCGCTGAACCAAGAAACAGCGGCTGAATAGTCGCCGTGTGGCCATTCCCAGGAGACAACGAGCTCGTCACCGTAGCGATCTACCCGGGGATTCTTTACGCTCGGCGCCGACCCGACGACCGCGGACGCCCCGAACAGTCCCCTATTGCCGTCGACCGTGATGGCAGCAATCACCCGCAGATCGCGAAGGCGCGGGAAACTCAGCGAGGTCTGCCCCGACGACGCACCAAGGACCCCGCTGACACGTCGGCCATCGATTCCGTCGAGGTCGGCAAGGTCCACCTCGATTCCAGCCGCGGGCAGCTTTTCGTCGACAGGAAAAGCCCACAGTTCGACCGAATATCCGCCTGGCTCGGTCCACGTTGCACGGTGTCCGTCGCGTCCATCCGAAAGCTTGGCATCGGCGATATGCAAATCACCGATCACGCTGATCACACCGCGCGGCGAAGCATCGATCGCCACGGGCGGCGACACCACGCGAGTGCCGTTTGGCAGCACATAGACAGCCTCGAACGAGAAGCGATACCGCTCGCCCGTCACCAAGCCGGTTACGGTCGTCCGATTCGTGCCGCCCGCATTTACTGGCGCCCGGGTCCCGTCCGGATTCGTTCGCGTCACCTGAACCCCGACTGCTTCAGGAGCGAGGCGCCACATCAACGTGATCTCGGTCGGTGACGAGCCGGCTGTCACATCTTTCGGGCCAGGCAGAACAATCTGGTCTGCAGAGGCCGGTAGCGACGCGACGCCGCGGCGGACAGCGAAAACCGAGTAGTGCACGCGTTTGGCCACAGGCGGAGCGGTATCGATAAACGTCGCTGCGGTCAGATCTCGTGCCAGCTGCGAGCCGTCACCAGTGTTGGCCGGCGCATGCCCGTCGGTGCTGCGTACGACGATGAACTGGCAGTCGGCCCCGCCATCGAACTTCCAGCTGAGCGTTATCCCGCCATTTTCTAGGGGTTTCGCGACAAGGTACTCGGGAGATGGCGGCGGGAGCTTCTCGAGCCGCTCGGTCAGCCGCGCATCCTTGCGGTCGATAACCGACGCCTGGGTCAACGCGTTTGCAGCTGTCCCGTAGTCCCGTTTCGCGATTGCAGCTTCGTATTCGGCTACCAGGGTCGCCTTCCGGTTCTCAGCCGCGGCCAGGACGGCTGCGACCCGATTGACCTCCGCTTCACCGAACTGGTCGACATTGGCTACGGCGTCGAAGGTATTGCGCGCGTCGGCAAGTGAACCCTCTGCAACCAGATTCGTCACATCGTTGAGGTCGCGCGTGCTTGTCGATCCAGAGAGCTTGGCGAGTACCCGGGCTGCGTCGACGTTGTCGAGTCCTGTGCCCTTCGTGAGCTTCAGGAGTGCGCTGGCAAGCAATTCGCCGCGGGCGAGCATCTCTTTGGTTGTCGCGACGAACGATGCGAGCACGAACTGCTGCAAATCGGCACTATCGGCGAAATCGGTCCGCACGATGGTCAGCGCTTTCTGCGCCGCCTGCAGTGCATCCGAATCCTTACCTGTTTCAGCGGCCTTCTGTGCTGCGGCGACCTGCGCGATCGTGATCGGACGTCGCCCACCCGGGCCGAAGGTCAGTTCATCGATCACCCGGATCGATTCAGCGCGTTGCGGTTCTGCCAACAGCAGCACATCCACGATGCTTCGATACTCCGTGAACCTGCCGATATCGGTCACCCCGCGCTGGATGGGCGTCGTCGGCAGCTTGAAGTCAGAGCACACGACGATGCCGGACCCCTCGACAGCCAATTTCAGCGCGGATTCTGAAATTGAGCCCAGCCCCTGGGCCTTGGCTTTGTCGGACAACTGCTCCTTGGTGATGACCTTCAGAGCCTGATGCTCGAGCGAGACTGCTGCAGCGAAGTCGGCGAGCTTCGATTTGAAGACATCAGCTTTCGCCGATTGCAGCTGCTTCCAGAACGCCGGTGACGTGAGGTCGTGACCAGCGACCTTCAGTTCGGCAATCAGCTTCTTCAGAAATTGAGCCGGCGGCATGGACTGCCGCTTGTTCAAGAACATGTCGACCGAAGTGATATGCGCCGCTAAATCGCTCAGGTCGGCTGGAACAGCCAAGAGCGTCGCCAGGTCGAGACCGGCAACGACCGAAACGTCTGGCGAGCCTTGGAGTTCACGCAACGCGCGCTGGATTTCGGCCAGCAGAAGCTTGTCGCGCGTGAGCGGCTTAAGCACGTCCGCGAGGTAGGCCTTTTGATCGAAGGTCGTCATGTCGCATCTGCTCCAACTCGTGTTTGGAGGCTAAATGCAACTTCGTGCCCCTGCTGCACCGCGATGGTGGCCAGTCCCGTAACCGAGATGATGACTCGCAATTGGATGGCACACCCGCACGGGATCGACATTTCATTGACCTCAACGTCTTTCAGCACAAGGTCCAGATCGAAATTGCCGAATCTCGAACCGTCACTTCGCTCGTAAACCCGGACGCGCAATTTGTTCTGGTGCGAATTGGACACCACCTCGAAGGTGTCCTCGAGTGGAAGACTCTGACCGGCATGAACAACAAAGTTGGCATATCTGACTAATCCGCCCGCGACAACCTCGCGGACGAACTCGACTCCGATGTTCCGCAACAGCACGTTCTTAACACTCAGGGTGGCTGCGCTAGGGCCGAGAATATCGGCGACACCGGTATTGGTGGAGGTTCCAGCTCGAGAGCCACGCTCCAACTTGCCGGCGCCGCTCAGAACGACCCGCCCATAGATCGCGGCGCCCTTTGCCGCAGCCAAGTCGAAATCGGTCGGAATCGGATCAAACCCTGCCGCGCGCAGTGCCTCTGCGACCATCGGCATCCGCGACGATCCGCCAGCCAACAGGAGTTTGTCGATCACCAGCCCAGGCGATTTGCACTTCGCAAAGTCGATCACCCGCCGCGTGATTCCCACTGTCTGTTGAACCAAATGCGCTGTTGCCACGGCGAACTCGTCGCGCGTGACGAGAATTTTCTCGTCGTGCCCCTCGAACCGGCACCGGAAAGTGATGTCCTGCTTACGAGTCAACAGCTTCTTCTTGGACTCGACATCCTGCAAGATCTCGACCATGAAATCCGGATCGTCGGCAGGATCGACATCGGCGATCCCGGCCTGCGCCACGAACTTGTCGATTACAACTCGCGCAAGAGCCGCATCCCAGTCCGCGCCGCCCAGTACGCGGTTACCGTCCACCGCAACCACTTCGACGTTGCCCGGCTCCGCAATCATCACCGTCGTGTCGAACGTGCCGCCACCGAGGTCGTAAATCAGGACGGTCTCGCGTTCCTCCGGAATGCCCACGGACAGCAAGGCAGCGACCGGCTCGGCGAGAATGCCGACAACTTCGAGGCCCGCCATCTCGCCGGCCTGCTTGGTGGCCTCCTTCTCCCTCACCCCGAAGTAGGCCGGCACTGTGATGACAGCCTTGGTGACCTTCGACTCGCCCTCCTGATTGGCTGCATGCACCAGCTCCTTGAGGATCAGCCCCGAAATCGACTCCGGCGTATAGGTTTGACCATCGAACTCCTGCGGAAACACAGTCCCCATATGCCGCTTGATCAACGCGCACCCATTGTCCGGATCGGTCACCAGACACGATTTCGCCTCGGCGCCGACGATCGCCGCACCGGACTCGAAGTAGACGACCGAAGGGGTGGTGTCCTCACCGCTCAGATTCTTTATGATCTCGACCTGATTCAGATCGTCGATGTGAGCAACCGCCGAATACGTTGTCCCCAAATCGATTCCGAACACGCCGTCAAGTCCGGCTCGGGACCTTCCTTCGCCCCTTACGAGATAGCGGAACTTCCAGGGTTCCAGCTCCTGCCAGAAGTGCGTCGACGTGAGATCGTGACCGCAAGCTTCCAACGCGGCGATCAGCATTCTCAGCGCGAAAGCCGGCGCGACATTGTCGCACTTCTTCAAGTAACCGTTGACTGATTCCAAGTGTGCGGAAAGGTCCGACAAATCATCGGGAATTGCCAGCAACTCGGACAACCGGAACCGCGATACCGCGTGGAGACCGACCGAGTCCTGCAGCTCGATCACCGCCCGCATTAGTCCGATAACCGCAGTAGGTTGCCAGACCAGCGGACCGACTACCTGCGTGAAATAAGCCTTCTCTTCGAGACTCATGACCGAGTCATGAGCCCACCGACGAGGGCCTTACCAGCTTCGACCTCCTCCGGCTTCAGGACCGAGATCTTGGCCTCGAGAGTAAGTTCGCGCCCCGAGATCGGCTCGCGCGCCCGTAGGGTCGCGATTCCCTCGTTCGAGATGCTAAGCAACAGCTCAATGGTCGAGCCGCGCGGCATAGGCGGCATACCTGTGATCTCTGCTTCAGTGAGCAGACTGTTCGCCGAAATACTCTCGGACTCGACCTCGCCGCCCTGCTCGTAGAGCTTGACGCGGACGCCGGTCTGGTTGTCAGATGCAGTTCCAGCCTCCAGCTTCGCGTCCACTACCGGGAGTGGATCGTTTGCGTGCACCAAGAAGCCGATGTATTCCTCGAACCCACCGGACGAATCCCCACGAACGAATTCGACCCCGATACCCCGCGACAGGGCATTCTTGATATTCAATGTTGTTGCGCCGCCGAGGAAGTACTTCGCCTCGGTGTTGGTCGGGGCAGCAGCTTGGGGGTCACCGGCCGCGCTGCCCGTCTCACCGACAGGAAACGGAACCGCGCCGTCGACGATTGCTTGCCCGTAGATGGCAGCTCCCTTGGCCACTGAAAGGTCGAAATCGGTTGGGATGGGATCGAATCCAGCCGCGCGCAGCGCCTCGTCCACCATCGGCATACGCGACGATCCACCGACCAGCAGCAGCTTGTCTATGGCGAGTCCCGGCGACTTCTGCTTGGCAGTATCGATCACGCGTTGGGTGATTTCGACGGTCTGTTTCACCAAATGCGCTGTAGCCGATACAAACTCGTCGCGTGTAACGACGATCTTCTCATCGTGACTCTCGAACCGGCACCGGAAAGTCGTGTCCTGTTTACGGGTCAATAGCTTCTTCTTGGACTCGACATCCTGCAAGATCTCGACCATGAAATCCGGATCGTCGGCGGGATCGACATCGGCGATCCCGGCCTGCGCCACGAACTTGTCGATTACGACGCGAGCGAGAGCTGCATCCCAGTCAGCACCACCCAGCACGCGGTTGCCGTCTACCGCAACCACTTCGACGTTGCCCGGCTCGGCAATCATCACCGTCGTGTCGAACGTGCCGCCACCGAGGTCGTAAATCAGGATGGTCTCGCGCTTCTCACCACGGACGCCCAGAGACAACGCTGCCGCGATCGGCTCGGCGATAATGCCGACAATCTCCAGACCTGCCATCTCACCGGCCTGCTTGGTGGCCTCTTTCTCCTTCACCCCGAAGTAGGCCGGCACAGTGATGACTGCCTTGGCCACCTTCGAATCGCCCTCCTGATTGGCCGCCTGAACCAGCTCTTTGAGGATCAGCCCCGAAATCGACTCGGGCGTATAAGTTTGTCCACCGAACGACTGCGGAAACTCCGTCCCCATATGCCGCTTGATCAACGCGCACCCGTTGTCCGAATCAGTCACCAGCGACGACTTCGCCTCACCGCCGACAATCGCCGAACCGGAATCGAAGTAGACCACCGAAGGCGTGGTGTCCTCACCGCTTTGACTCTTGATTATCTCGGCCTGGTCCAGATCATTGATCTTGGCGACCGCCGAATAGGTTGTCCCCAAATCGATTCCGAAAACATCACCGGACACGTCAGTTCTCTCCTTCATTCTGGTGGTTGGCGGGTGCGGAAACATTCGCCGCAGCAACCGACACGCGGTTCGCGGAGTCGACCGCGTCGGCGCCCTGGTACCTGTACACAGTCACCATCGCCGGCATGAATACGCGCTCCGCGCCGACGTAGGTAAATCCCTGCCGCAGTACACGTTCGACCCGCCGATCGAGGCTCGCGTCATCTGTCTCGACTCGCCGCCGCGCGGCGTGCTTTCCCGCATCGAAATCGTCGAGCACCGAAACGCCGATCGATTCGATATCGAGCAGACCTAGGGTCTCTTCGATCTCGGACACGAAGAAGTCGAAGTCCTTCTGCCCAAGGTCGTCGCTGCGTGCCGCTGCCCGCGCTTCTGAACCGCGTGCCTCGGTGTGCAAAGACGCAAGCTTGAGAATGACTGGCTTCAGCAACTCACGAATTTGATCTGCCTGCAGCTCTTCGATGCGAGCCTGCATCCTCCGAATGATCGACTCGTACTGTTCCGCCCTGCCATGGAAGCGCTCCAGTGCCCGCACCATGTCGGCGAGCTCGCGGGATTGAACAGCAGGCTCGGCGGCAGTTTGCACAGCGTCCGTCGTACCTGCACCACCGTCGGGCGCGTCGCCGGCAACCTCGTCCGACACGTCGGTCCCGACTGGTTCACCGGCGGCCACATCGAGCGGCCTCGCAGGCTCGTCGGCGTAAGTATATTGATCATCCGCTGACATCAGTGATGCCCGCCTCCTCCAAGAAACGTTGACCTCAGAGCGCGAAACGTGAAGGCCAGATTGATATCTGGCGTCCTGCGCCAACGAATCTAAACAGGAAAGCTGACCGGCTGATATCCGTCGAACGCATGACATCGCAGGTTTGACAATTGCAGAATGGGCTTGCCGGCTACTGATGAGTAGCGTCGATACTTACTCGACGTTCACGCCGTAATCGGTCGCGATACCGGCCAGACCGCGTGCGTACCCCTGGCCAACAGCGCGGAACTTCCACTGCCCTCTGTGCCGGTATACCTCGCCGAAGATCATCGCGCTTTCAGTGTTTCCCGGGCGTTCCATCGAGAATCTGGCCATCTCGGCGGTCCCACGCTCGTCACGAAGCCCGATGTAGGCGTCACGGATATCAGCGAAGGAGAAGCCACCGGCGTTGCCCTTGTAGATCGCGACCGCAAATACCACTTTCACCGCGTCCTCGGACATCCGAGTCAGTCGGACCCGGATAGTCGACATGTATGTGCTCGCGCCGACGGACTGAGTACCGCCAGTCAGCTCGACGCTCCCATCTGGGTTAGTTGTGTTGTTGAAGAATACGAAGTGGTCGTCGGACAACACTCTGCCATTGTCACCGACAACGATTGCGGAGGAATCGATGTCGATCGCGCTGCCGACCTGGTCGCGCACACTCCATCCCAGCTCCACGAGCACGGTTTCGGGGCAATGGTCAGCTGTCCCGACAACCATGTTCTCCCCCTTGGCCAACTGACGCCCAGGTTCTACCTTCGGCCTGACGGGCGCCGGCGTACTGGCTGCTGGGCGCTCCATCACCGCGAATCCAGGCAGATCAGGTACGGGAGGTCGGGCGACAACCGGCGGTGGCGGCGGTGGAGCAGGGGGATTCACTATCCGAGGCGTCTGCGGAGCGGCAGGGGGACTGAGTGTCATTGCCGACGAGTGTGGCAGCGGCACAACAGAACTGACGGGGACTTGTGGGACCTGTTCTGGGATAACATCTGGCCGGGCCGGTTCTGGGACAACACCTGGTCGTGACGTTTTGCCCCGTAATTCGTCGATGAAGACTGCCCGTGCACCGCGCATCGCAGTCACGAATTCCATGTCGGCCTTGCCTCTACTCCCCACGGAAGTGTGCAGACCCTTGAGCTGCGCTGCCTCTTGCAACGGTTTGATCAACATACTCAGAATCTCGGCGGCATAGTTGCCCTCGTGTCGAGTGAGCACGCAGACGACCGAACTGATGTCGCCGTTGGTGAATACCGACCAGGCGACGTCGAAAGTCGGCGTCGACGCCTGCGCAAGATGATCGCTTGGACGAACCGACGACTCCCTCAGGAATGGCGCCACATCAACCATCAGCTCATAGAGCGGGCCGGGTTCGATTCGCCCGCACAACATCGGCGCAATTCCGGACACCTCGACCAGTTCTACGAATAGGTTCGCGAGCGGGTCGCTCTGCGGCTCCATCGGAACCATGCCCCCAGCAACTGCGCCTGAATCATTTCGACCATTTGTTCTGCCGAACAATGCCACGATGCCTCGATTCATTCAATGGGTTGGGGCTCGAATCGGCACGTGGACACGGGTTTACATACGAACCAGTCATCACCTGCGCCTCCGGCTCAACGTGGCAAGTACTAGCCCGTAGACCACAGAGTAGGTGACGACACCTGTAACACCACGGTAGTCGGCACCACTCGATGAACAGTTCAGGCCAGCGGAATCGAACGCGACACTGAGGACCCCGATCGCTACCGCGGAGAAAGTGATAGCCAAGTCAACCTGAAGGGCGCAGGCAACGGACATCACGATGACAAACAAGACTCCGACCAACGGGCCGATGCCACGCTCACTGAATACGTTGACTCCGAACGGGGAAGCGGCAAACGTGACGGCTTCGATCAGTCCGAACATGCCGAGGATGGCTAAGAAGTTTCCGGATCGAATCACAGTAATCGTGGCCGCTATCGGGATTGCGACGAATGCAAGCAATGTGGCGACACGTGCTACGACCCCGCCGACACCGGACAGGCCCTCGAGGCCGCACATGTCGTCCGAGAAGTAGTGGCCGAGCGCCGCGAGCGCGCCAAATGCGCCGAGCATGCCGTAGATCAAGGCCGTTGCTACACCGCTTGTCAATTTACTGAACGCCGCGACAATGCCGAGCAAGCCCGCAGTTGCAGCTACGTTCGCGCCAGTCTCACCAAACAGGCTCGACATCGCCAAGATCGCGAACACCGCTACGAGACCGTCTGCAAACCCCGGCTTACGCTGCGCGTCAATTAGTTTGAGCATCTTCTGCGATTACCTCAGCATCACCACGCAATTGCACAGCCCACCGGCCATCCGGGCGCGTCAATCCTGTCATCCAGGTGGGCATTGTCGCTGTAGTCCGTTTGAACGACGTGGGTAGGCCCTTCGCGCCCGTAAGCAATTAACCTCACTTAGCCTCGATTTTGCGCGCCGATCGGTCTGGTTTGGTCTTGATCATTTTGGAACTGTTCGGAGGCGGTTTCGGTGGTTGCGCGAGGCGGACTGCCCGGTGTCGCTCGGTGGCGGGTTTCCAGGGCCGTTGGGCCTTCGCATCGGTGGTCGATGGCCGAACTGTCAGGGGAATGCGGCCCGGAGTCGTTGCCACGCTTGGGATATCGGTGGCCCAGCGCCAGGTGACGTAGATGCGGAGGTTGGGGTGCGCTGCGGGTGACGCGGGCGGAGACGTGCAGGACGCGGTAGCGGAAGGTCCCGATCTCGCATTTGGCAATGGCGGGCTGGTCGGCGAGGCCGATGAGTTTGGTCCAGGCAACAAGATCTGTTGCCGCCATGACTATTTCAATCCATGCCTGGTTGGCGTCGAAGGTGTGGCGGGGTTGGATGCGTTGCCCGGTCGCCGTGGCCTCGCGGATGCGGTCCTCGACGCGGGCGTGTCGACGGTGGCGCGCAGTTCGAGTGCGGCGAGCTGGCCGCACACGGTGCCCTCTGCGCTTGAATAACAAGCTAGGTAGTCTCACGTAGGATTCCCGCGCCGAAGCCGTAGTAGCTAAAGCTTTGCCAGATGAGGGGTTTGACCTTCTCACCGCCACGCGCCGCACCGAGGCGCTCTCGTTGCATGTCGCCTACTACGGTCCAAGGCCGGAACGACGTTGTGCAGCGGTCGACAAGCATGTGGTCGATAACGTTCGTCTCCGCTTCCGAAGACAAGCAGTATCGCGTCGCGATGACGTGCCGCGCGCCTGCTGCGAGGCATCCGATCGGGAACCCGATCCACTCAGGACTCGCGCGGATGTCGAACTGTGGCTCGCGGTCAGTCGCAGGGTCGGGACGGACTGCACCGGCATCGGCGCCAAGGCTTTCGCACGCCGACACAATCACGCGATCCGGCATCGGATACCGCGGTTCGGAACCGCTGAACGTGAGCAAGTCACGCACCTCCAATACGCCGTCCGCGAACCGGAGCCCCCCGGTCGCCGGCTGACCTGCCGAACCGCCCACGCCGTGACACGTGAACAGCACGGTCGATAGAGCGACCCGGTCGATCGCATGCAAGGCCGCCGCCAACTCGCGCCGTTCGACGCGCCCGAACAGCACTCTTTCGGCTCCTGGCGGGGCGACCGCGTCTAGCAAGGCGTCAGCGGCGGGATCAGGAGTGACGACCGCGAGGCGTAACGGCGCAACCAGACCTTCCGCGCGGTCAACATACTTGGCACTCAGCCGGATATTCGCATGGACTTCCGCCCAGGGCGGTGGATGGATGAGATCAGCTGCCTCGATTATGCGCAGCTCGTCACCCGCGTTAGACCACGCACCTGGAACAGGAAGCCCTGCAAGCGGAATCGCGGTCAGCACGCCCACGAAACCCGTGACGATTACAACTCGGCGACTACCCGCACTGGCGAGCGCACGCTGTAGCCGCGGTGGCAACAACAGATCGGCGATCGGCTGCAACAACCGAATCTCCACACTGCGCGGTCGTCGAGAGTGCGGCCGCCACAACGGGCTTGTCGTCACCTTGCGCAGCACTCGATCCCGGTACGCACCTTCGGCGGTCGACATCGTAGCAACGTCGGGCAGCACATCGAGCAATGCTGCGAGAGCGGCGCCGTCGGCGCCCGACAAGTCTCGACGGACGAAACTCCACCCGCCGGATGGCTCTCGCACGGACACCCACAAGATTCCGTCGAGTACCGCTCCGCCCAAATACCAGACGGCTTCGAAGGCGAACGAGGCCAAACAGGTTTCGATATCGATGGCCGGAAACTCGGGCGGACCTGCCCAAGAAGAGCCACCGATCCGCAGCGCAGGCGGCGGTTCGAGCAGATCGGCGCCCAGCGCGGCACGAAAAGCGATCGCCGTATGCGAGTCACTCTCGTTTTCCACTGCTGCGTACACGTCCTTGGACCGAACACTCAGCGCAGCTTCCAGCAGCCGCCGAGCCGCCGAGCCATTGCCGTCCCGTTCGTCGCGCCGAGCCGGAACCGGTTGCGCGCGAACGACCTCGATGACCTCGACGACTGCCAAGGGGTCGTCTGCTTCGGCCGCGACCTCTAGGGCCAGACCGTAGACGTGTTCCATCGACCCGGCCCAATCATTCCGCCAGACACTGGCCGGCAGACGGAATCGCAGCCTCTCACCTTCGCGAACGGCACCGAAAATTCGTGAAAGCAACTCGTCGACCGAAACGTCCTGGCCCAACCCTGCAAGAGTCCATACGTAGTAGGCATGAGTCGTCATAGCTACATTCGGGTGATCCGCCAATCGCGCCATCGCCTGCCGGACCTCCCGATCGGCGTCCTCAGGACGGTCGTCTTCGATCGCACAAGCGGCCAAGAGGAGATGCGCCGCGATGTGGTCGTCCGGGGTCCAGCCAAGTGCCGTTTGTCGGTTATCAGCCTTGAGCGAGAACAGCGCACTGCGTCGTATTCCCTCCATGTTCCCGACCTGCAGCATCATGCGGATGAGGACCAGTTCGGTCCAATTCAGGTCATACCCCTCGCGCCGCCTACCCAGCGCGTCCGCTCGAAGAATGAGCAACTGATCACGAGCCTGCGCCCACTCGCCGCGATCGACGAGGACGTTGACCATCCGCCGACGGGCATGCGTTACGACCGGTCGTCCTGCCCGGCCTCGTGCCGCGGTAGCCGCGAGGTGAAACTCAGACATCGACTCGTCAGACCGGCCGGCCGCCAGGAGCACCTCACCCGCCGCTAAGTGGACGATGGCTTTGATTCGGCTCGATCCGAGCCCACCCTCACGCGCCATTTGCAGGACCACCAGTGCTTGGGTGACTTGACGGACCCTTGCAAGGGCCACTGCCTTTGCCGCCAAAACAGCCGAAAGCTCAGCCGCCTGCGGCTTCTCGGCCAGTTCAATGAACCGGAGCGCGACATGGGGATCTTGGGCGAAAGCGGACTCGACTGCAATCGATACCACCGACCAGCGGCGCGGATGCGCGAGTCGGGCAAGACTCGGCATTACGGCGGCCGCGTATGGTGTCGGGACAAACAGGCCCGTACGCACTGGACTGGCCTGGATAAGCAGCGCTCCGTAGGCAACGAAAAGTAGCCCAATGACCGCGAGCCAGTCGTGCCAATGCACAGCAATCGCGGCGACCCCAAACAGCACTGCGATCGCGTTTGCCAGACCATTTTTCGACAAGCCGAAGCAGAACGTCGCGGCACCGATTAGCACTACTTGCATCATCGGCCAACCAAGTGCCCAGCCAACGGCGATGGACGCAGCCACGACCATCGAGCGATGCCGTACCGCCGTAAAGTTAATTGCTGCGTTTATCGCAAAGACGTCAGGCATGTGCTCGCCGATACGTCCGGGGTGACGCGCCGACGGACGGACCGTTCGATTCTCGCGCACGACCTGGCGGTCCCGAATGATTCCAACAAGGACCGCGCCGACCTGCGTTGGTTCAGTTATCGCGGCGATCACTAGATCACGCAGCCGGTATCGGTCCTCGAAGGGAATGAGATTGCGCTGCGCCAACCAGTTGGCCACTGCGTCGTTACGATCAGGTTCAGCCATCGAACAGCCTTCTGCCCCTGCCGCTCGCGAGGATCCGCTTCCCAACCAGCATGCGCATAAGACTTTGCGCGTCTTCAACCACGTGCCCGATCCGGACGTTGGGATTTCCCGAATCGTTGCGTCGTATCTGCAGCTCGAACCAGAAGGACGCACACACCACAATCCCGTTGAGCACACACACGACTGACAGTGGCCAGGGCGCAACCATGCACGCGACGAGAGTCAACGGCAACCACACCCGAAACCCGACCCAGGAAGGTCGGTAGACCACTGACACAAAAGACAGCACCGGCCACCAGTTGTTCCACAGGGCCTCGTGCAGAAAATAGACGGAACTGATGCCAACCGCCACCATCCACAGCCACAGCCCCTGAATCAAACGGGCCGCATATCCTTCTACGAGCGGGGTGCCGTCAGACCGAAAGATAAGCGCCCTCGACAGCTGTCCGATCGACGGTGGGATCAGCCAAGTTACCTCCGACACAACGGGAACCGGAATCTCGAACGCGGCGCGCGACCCGAGGCGTTCCGTCGGCACCGACCGATCGAACGGCGCGACTGCGCCTCTGCGCACCGTGCGGTTCGCGCTCTCGATAAGGCTGGGGCTCGCCGCGAGGTTGAATAGCAGGCGGCCGAGGCCACCCTTTGCAGTGTCGGTCGGGGTCGACGCCTGAAGCAAACGGGCCGTGTCGATCGGATGGCCTTCTGTCAGGGTCCGGCCCAGTGCGGCGTCGAACTCCCTGCGAAGGGCCGAGTCCCAAGTGGTTACACCCGCGTGTCCACGGTCCGCCCTAATCCATTCGTCGAGCACTCGATGCAGTTGCGCGACGTCGAGGTTGAGTATGTCGAGAACGAGGTGCGCAGACGTTCCCGCGAACTCGGGCGACGTCAGGGCGTGCCACACGTGCCGCGCTTCAACGACCGAATGACCATTGGCATGCGCCGTCCGAAACGCGGCGACGATGCATTTCCTCGCTGCGTGCGTACACGATTGCCTGCGGAGAACCTGAGCCGAAATTGCAGCTCTGGCCACGACGTCGCGGAAGCCATGTGCGACGAGTACGCTCCGGACACCGATGTCGTAATGTGCTGCGGCGCATAGGTAATCCCCCGCAGTCCCCCGCTCGAGCGCTGGCACGGCATCGAGGAACGGCGTTTGGGCGCTAGCGACGGCTGCGAGTTCGTCCCGCAATGCGGCGGCATCGACGTCGAGTGTTTCGACAACCGCGGCCACGCCGTCGTCCCAACAAATCGGATCCAGTGCGGCCAGTGCGATGTGGTGCCACCCGACGACTCGTTGTGAGTGTCGGCGAGCAATCCGCCGCGACTGAACACGAATCAGGTTCGCGACGTCAGCAGCGCCCATCGAGTCGGCACGGATCATCGCAACATCATGGACGGCCCCCGCGCGCGGCGACAACGGGTGCGGTCCACAAGTCGGCACTCGCTTGTGGGATCGGTGCGGCAGATGGACCATCCGGATCCGCGCACAACGCAAATGTCGAACCAATGCCACAACATGAGCACATCTTCCAACCCCCAGCCCGAGTCCGTGTGGACGCGATGCCCCCGTTGTGTGTCGGCGGCGGCAACGATGCCCCTCTGCTCACAGGAGAAAGCGAGGTGGTTGCTTTTCGACACGAGAACTCAAGCGGCCAGACGGCTCTGTGCTGCGGCAGGCACCATGAACACCCATATTGGGCGCATTCGCAACAAGTATGCGGATGCAGGTCGACCGGCGCCGACCAAGGCGGCCCTTCTTGCTCGCGCCCTTCAGGACGGCGTCGTCTTTCTCGATGAGATTTGATTGTCAGCGGCCCCACAGCACGAACCTCTCGTCTAGCGGGATCCACATGCGATCACCGCGACGAACACCGAAGGCGTCGTGAAACGCGTCGCTGTTTCGCAGAACCCAGCTGCACCGCACATCTGCCGGCGGATGCGGATCTCGGACAATGCGATCTGCTGCCTCGGTGTCGTCGCACTTTGCCCGCATTGTCCACACCCAGGCAGCGAAAAACAGGTGGCGCAGGTCAGTCGCCCCTCGAAGAGCGGCGAGCGCGTCGAGCGCGATGCGCACTCCAATGTGATCGCAGAGCACCTCGTTAAGCACCCCGGCTAGGTCGAGCACGGGCTCTTCGTCAGTCAAGGTGGGAACACCGGCGACGCACTGGTTGATCAAACAGCGCACCCTACTGCGGAATTCGTCCTCGTCCCCCGTCGACCACTCCGCAGGCGCTGCCGCGCCCCATTCGACGAGATCCAAACAATGTGCGAGTTCGTGCCCGATGATTACGCCGATAGCACCGTAGTTGTAGGCATCGGGCAGTGCCAGATCGAAAAAGGGCGGGTTCATTAGTCCGGGCGGAATGACGAGTTCGCGCGATTCGTGGTCGTAGAACCCATTCGCACTGTAAATGCGATTCGCATCCAGCCCACGATGAAATGCCTGACCGATCCTCGCGACTTCTATGTTCCACAGCGATTCGAATCCTCGCCGCACGTTCCCAACCGGGTCCTCACGGCGCACGTCGAGATCGACCGAATTGCCGGAGTGGTGTGTGCCCGTCCACAAAGTCACCGAGCGAAGTTTCGCGATCGCCGCGCGTCGACCACTAGGCGAACACCACTCTGAATCGTCGATCAAACGCGCGAAAGCGTCACGAATGCGCTCAAACATGTCCACCACAAAGCTGACCGACGACGGCGATGTGAAGCGCTTGCTGTACCGAGACGCCAACTCGGGCCCAGCAAATCGCTCGACAACGCACCTCGCGCTTTGGGACCCGAAGGCGAGGCCGAAGTGATCTGCACGCGCAGATGTCACACGCCAACGGACCCATTCCTCGAGCGAGCGCAGTGGCAGCACTCTCATGAACTGGACCATCCGAGCAATAGCTTCCTGGTCAGCGACGACGACGGTCGGCACGGCGTCAGTCGAAACACCCAGCTCGCGTAACCATGTGGTCCAGGCAAATCCCGGAAAGTCGACATCCAACCGGGACGGCGTCATCGACACACTATGTGTGGATGGCGTCGAACTCAGTTTGATCAAGACCGCGTTCGCGGCCGCTGCACGCGCGTCCGACGGGGGGTCCGCGCTGCGCCACTGCTCACTGATCTTGACTTTCGGCAGGTAGATCGCCTGCTCGCGGCAATAAGCGATGGCGAGGTCGAATGGTCCGTGGATGCCGACGCGGTGCAGGCGTGCCAGCGCGGTCGCCAGGTCGGCAGGAGTCCGCAGGCCGCCGACAAGTGCGAGATCGGGCTCAAGCGCCAGAGTTGGTTCAAGCTCGTCGACGGGTACTCGCTGGTTGATCGATTCGTACAGGGTGTTCAGCGGTCCGTCGGGTCCGTCGTCGTCGATCAACGATTGAATTCTGTTGTCGGCTAGATTCCAGAGCTCACGGAACGCACCGTCGATGTGTACGCCGGCGGGCAGGTCGTGCTGGTCGAGCCAACTGCCGTTGACGTGGGCGTACAAGTCGTCCTGGGGTCGCCGACGGGGGTCGATCGACCGCATTAGCCTAGTCATCTCGTCGGTCATACGAATCGATGAGAAACCGACAGACCGCGGACCACCTCAGATGCGATCTCCTTGTAGACGTCGCGACGGTAGTGGAACCCAGTCGATTCCCCCGGTTCGTGGAGATCGTCCTCCGTCGTCACCAACCGGCCGACGTCGACGACCCCTAAGCCGGGGGTAACAGCTGCCAGATCACGAATCGCTCGGTTGAGCTCGACGTTTCTCGCGCGCTGGTTCTCACCCCACGAATACGTGTCGTCGCGTTCGATCTCGGGCGCATTCACCACAATCAACTTGACGCCAACCGGAAGCGCCGCGACGAGGTCCCGAATGCTCTCGACGACCGCGCCCACAGCCACGGGCGGACCGTGCATGTATTCGAGCCGAAACGCCGAGCGGGTGACGGTCGAGCCTACCCAATGCTGCCATTCCCAGTCGGTGAGATTGTCGTCGAGCACCTTGTAACTGGGCACTGATATTCCGTCGGAATCGTCGCGACGACGGACGGTAATCGAGCAGTAGTCGACCCAGAGACTGACGACGACGGCGTCGTAGCCCGACCAGGTTCGCACGTCGGACACTGTCCCGACCCACGGTAGCGCCGCGGCGCTGGATTCGAACTCGCGATCTGTCGTTCGGGCGCGCGCGACCAGCAAGCCCAGGCTGCTGTGCCCATACTGCTGAACGCCTTCCGCCTCGTCGAGTCCGTGGACGTCGATTGCGAAGTTCTCGTCGATGAACGCGGCAACGATGTCGAGATCGCAACCGCCAACGAGCAGAACCTTCGCAGCGCCCGGCGCAGGCACCGAATGACGAAAATGCGCAACGCCTTCCCCGGCTTGGATCCAATCGACCGGAACGCCGAAGTCGCGTAGCGCGCCGTGACGCAGTTTGCAGTCGTGGCGGACGGCGAGATCGGCGGCGAAGTGCTCGACGACGCCCTGATTTAGTACTCGGCACGACCAGAAGAAGTGCTCGAGACGCCTATGCCCAACGTGGTAGGCGATGAATCCGCACAAACCGTAGTCCCCGAACCGGTCTTGGACGGTCACGGCTATACAGTCGTGGACATCGCTCGTCGCCAACGACAGCACGTCGTCGACTGTGAGTCTGCTGTTCGTGAGATTTAGCTGGTTGCTGCGCCTCGACAGGTCGGCAATGCGGTCGGCGTTGGAACGAACATCGACCGCCTCGACGCGAATTCGGGACGTCCGCAGAAACTCGATCGGCGACAACGGACCATCGGCGCCATGCGCGACCCTCGCCTCCCATCGTCGAGCGAGGACTCGATAGTGTCCGAGTCGGGTCAGGCCGTCGTCCGGTCGACCCCAACCGGCGACGTCGATCCGGTCGATGTCGTACGGGGATGCGGCACAGATTCCGAACTCGGCGACAACGGTGGCGCGTACGCGTGGATCGTCGTCGACGAGCAGAATCGCGGCGCGGCTCACGTCGAAGAACTCGACGATCCGCGCGACCAGGCGACGCTTGTCGATCCAATCGATCTGTTCAAAGACGACGTACCGCAGCAGACCGAGACCATCGAGAACATCCCGCGCGATATCGGCAGTGTTGTTCGAACAGATCGTGTTGACGATCCCGCGTGCCGCAAGCTGCGGAATCAGCGCTACCCCGCGCTTGACGGCTCCAGTAGAACCGGCGTCGATCACGCCTTCCCATAGCGTTCCGTCCAGGTCCCAGATAACCACCTTTGGCACGACAGCGGTTCCGGGCAGATCCTTAACCCGCACTGGCAACTCGGTGATAAGTAGCGATGACAGTGTAACGGTATGTGCTGGAACGGAGTTCGGTTACATCGTGGTTGCACGGTTCAGCAATTTGGAAGATCAGGCAATCGCCGAACCGGAGCGGCGCAGCGATGACAGGTTGTTCGCCCGTGTCGCACAACCTCAGCAAACCACCGTCGGTCGGGACCGCGGACACGCCGAGGACGGCACGAAACGCGTCGGGTCCCGGCGAGTGGTCGGAATGTGTGCGAATCGAATCGCCCGGCCTGAGGCGGTGACCTTTCACGGCCGTCGCTGCGACCGTTACTCCGAACTGTTCGGCGATCAACTCGGGCACGACTCGCTTGACGAAGTCGGCCAGTTGGGGATGGTCGTCGGTTGAGATGTCGATTCGGTCTTGTTCGCGGTAGTGGCCGCTGCCGCGATGCCAGGGCCCGGTCGACAACACGCCCGACACCTCGACCGCGCTGCGGTGGCCTTGCGGATCGGCGGCCAGTGCCCACGGGAACATCGACGCCGAGGGTGTTGATCGACCGATGACCTCGCGGCCAAGGGGGGACGGTGGGGGTGCGTCGAACACGGTCAGGTTCGATTCGATCCACTCACGGAGCGACGGGGGAAGCTCTCCGAGGCAGCCAGAGAGCAGCTGCTCGCTCACGTCGGACACCCAGCGCATCTCACGGGTGCGCGCTTCGTCGTTATCGCGACTTCCCAGTCCAGCGGCGTTGGCGCGCGTGCGTACCTGCGCGGCACGGCCGAAGGAGATTAGTCCATGGAGGACGTTCGACAGTGATCGGAGCATCCCAGGTTTCCACGGCACCGGCATCTTCACCGTTGTGTCGGGGAGAACGTCTCCCAGCAACTTGTCGGCGGAGTTGATCAGCGCGTGGGCCTCTTCGTGGGCGAAACACGCAACGAGGTCCACCTTTTCGCGCTCGAAAGATGTGTAGACAACAAACGGCGCAGCTTCGTCGGTACCCGCGTTAGAGATGTTGCCCTCGCGCAGCAGCGGCACGACATCGGTGCGATAGCGGCCGAACAAACCCGGTACGAGCTGCTCGCTCAGGGTGATTGCCGCCTCGATCTCCTCCTGCGCCCGCTCCCACGCGCCGACAGCCGCGAGGTTGAATTGCGATTTGGATCGGGCTAGTCGGTAGTTCTGTTCGAATGCTTCGATACGCATTCCGCCGACCGCGCGTGGCGTGATGAGCTTGCCTTCGATCTCTCCACCTTGCACGATGATGCCCCTGCGGCCGAGATCGTGCGCTCCGATCAGCGGAATGACAATCGGGCCGCGTGGCGCGTCGTCGTCCCACAGGTGCGGAGCGGACGCGGCGTCGGCGACGAAATTCTGACCGGACAACATCGCCGCGGCGCATTCGAACCGGACGAAGTCGGCGACCAGGTAGTCGAACAGTTCGCGATCGTCGGTCTCGATAGCGCAGTGCAATCTCGTTGCCCACTGGTACGCGGCGCCATAACTGAGGACTTGCGGCGCCCAGGCAAGGACGAGGTCAATGCGCTCGGCGACGTCGGGAAAGGCTGCGCGCAGCGAATTCGCGAGTCTAGCGTGGGTCTGGCGGATCTTCGCGCCGAGCAAATCGTAGATTCCGAGAGCCCTTGCTGGGTCGACATCGAGGCAAGCGAGCTCCATCCAAATCGGATTTCCTTCATACATCGTCGTCACCCTCGCTGACCCGCCAGAACCGAACACACATGGCTGATACACCGGTCCCGCTGTTCGACATAGCTCTCCCATGTCACCTCGGGACCTGTTCTCGTGAGAAGCAGATCTACCGCGCGGTGACGCGAGTAGGGGCTGAGCAATGCCCGTCGGCGCACGACTGGGCGAACTTCGTCGCTGCACCACCCCACCAGTGTCGACTCGACCAACGCCACGACCGCGGCCTCGTGATCGTCGTCGAAAGCCACTACTCCGCAATAGCTTTCGGAGTACTCCCGACGGGGGCGCTCACTGACGACGTGCCCGTCGCAGCTCGAATATGTGACAAGGTTCCACTCGTCGACCAACTCGAGCACGAGTGGGCGGATAGCGGGTTCGAGACAGCTGACGAACTCGGGGTGGTTCCTGGACAGCGATGCCCCCTGTCCCCAACTGAACACGCCCTGTGGTCGGGCGCGGCCGTGCTCGTCGAGGGTAAAGGTCCGCGACATCCGGTTGCGCTCATGGGATCGTGTGATCCATGACTCGAGAAAGTCGGGCATGTCGCTGAGATAGTTGAAGCCCTTCTGCGCCCGCAGGACGAAGAACAGGCTCAGTTCACCGGCCGACGCACGTTGCTCCCAACAATCGCTGACAAGGAACCCCGCTTCCCGCACCACTTCCTCGAATTCCGCTCTCGCGAGTACGAGCGACGGGATTGACGTCGCCATGACGGGGTCGCCGCAGTCCAGCACGGTGAACTCGTGCTGCAGCTTTTGCGGCGACACCTGGCGGGTTGCTTCGTCGACCTGCAGGCCGTCAGCAGTCCCCCACTGGCGCAGGTCGGTCGAGATGTCGAACTGCTCGATCACCAGGCAGCCGAAATCGGGCATTGCGGCGCGGATATGGCGGAGGTCCGCAAGAAGAGATTCTATGTCCGGCTGGATGAACAACAGGTGCGACAGCGCCACCACCACATCGAAGGAACCAAGCCCGCCGATGTTGGTGAATGTCTCCACTACGACATCGACGTCGGGATACATCGAGCGCGACATCTCCGCGAGAAGCGGTGACTTCTCAATCGCCGTGACGCCCGCCGGGCGATGCGACAACAGCGCCGCAGCGTGTCTCCCGCAGCCGCTCCCAAGGTCCGCTACGCGACGTCCGGCCAGGCCGCCGACATGTTCGGCGATGTCGCCCACCGTCTGCGCCGCCGTAGAATCGTCGATCTGCTCGAATCCCGCGAGCGTCATCAGCGTCCAGAAGTCCTGATGCTCGGCGGCCCGAGCTCGAAAACGTGTACTCATCTCCGCGAACAAGGATGTGACCTCGGTCCTCTGGGCCATATCGTTCAGGCCGTTGCCAATTGAACGTCGATCCGTTGATACAGGTCGGCTTCGATAAACTCGATGAGGCGATACATGTCCGAGCAGTAGACGGTCGGATTCTTGAAGCCGTTTACCGCATCCCAGCGGTGCGAGATGAGCCCGCCGCCGCATACGTCGACGATCGGGCACCGACGGCAACTCTCGGGCAGGGCGTCGGCGCCGATCTGTCGACAGATGACACCAGGGTGCTCGAGGATCTCGTCGATCTCGTTGTGCAACACGTTGGCACCGGTGTCGGCTGCGCCGGCGTAAGTGAAGCCGATGCTGTCGACCAATTCGATGTCACCGTTG
Organism: Antrihabitans spumae; assembly: GCF_043944905.1. Lineage (NCBI taxonomy): Bacteria > Bacillati > Actinomycetota > Actinomycetes > Mycobacteriales > Nocardiaceae > Antrihabitans > Antrihabitans spumae. Next base: position 35,431 of record NZ_JBIMSN010000094.1, on the reverse strand, counting down.
GACTCGATGGTCGCCAGCTGAGTTGGTCCGAGTCCGACCGACTCGAAGCTGTTCTCGCCACCCAGCAGCAGATGGAGGATGTCGTCGAACATGCGAAGCCTGATCCTGCCCTCTTGCGTGGACCAGTGCCGGTACAGCGCGATCAGCCACTCGGCATACGGCGCGGGAGCTGTGACAGAGCGGTCCGCGGTCTTGCCCGCCGGAATGGCCTCCCACGTCGCGTGGGGCAGCAGCGTGTCCAAACTCGTAAATCCGAGCTCCTTGATGGACTCGTACACCGAGACCGGGTCGTTCTCCAGATCGATGACGGCAAGCGCTCCCTGGATAAGCCCCGGGAACTTCGCCAAGTTCGAAATGCCTGCAACGACGCGTCGATATGACGACTTGCCTCCCAAGTCCAGTCGATGGGAGTTCGCGCGAAGATCGCCGTCGAGGCTGACCCCGACATGGATATCGAGGTCGTAAAGGCGGCGTGCCACATCCTCGGTCACCAGAGTGGCATTGGTCTGCATAGACACTTCGACCGCGAGCGGCTGCAAACCCGCCCGCATAATCTCGACGAAGTTCTCGACGCTTCGAATTCCGCGCAGCAAGGGTTCCCCGCCGTGGATGGAGATCCCGACGCCCCCTAGGCCGTGCGACAACGCGTGATCGCGGATCTTATTCGCGGAGGCGGCGATGATCTCATCGGACATATCCGCCGGCGCCGACTTCCACGAATCGTCACCCAAATTGTACACGTAGCAATAATCGCAATTCAGATTGCAGCGCGTCTGAATCTTGAATATGTACTCGTTGATCGGCCGTGGCTTCCAGCCCTCCTCGCGGAGGGTCTGGAAATCACAGGAACCGTCGTACGGCCAGAGGTCAGTCATATCAGGCGTTGTGTGAACCGAACTGGCCATGACGGAAGAATTCCACGCTGTCCGCGGCAGCCTCCCGCTTTGCGCGGCGGACCGCCTCTTCGAGAAGGGAATCGTTGTCGATGTCCTTGCCGACGAGGTCGGCAAGAGCCTTCCGTGAATTTCCTTCGGTCATTTTGTAAGCTCCGTTTCTAGGGGTCTCGCTCCGACGCGAAATACGATGCAACGTTAGGTTCGCGACGGGATCGCAGTCAACGATTTCGGGCCCATGTCATGCGTATGTAGGACACGGACGGCAGCCCCTTGCTGCGGAGCTGACCCTTCCCCTTGAGTTCCAATATCATTGCACTACACAACATCTCGACTAGTGGTACGGTCGCGACGTGACCCCGACACATGCCGGACATGCCACCCGCTACCCAGCGGAGTTTCTCGCGTTGACAGATACTGATGAAAAGACGCTTTCAGTCCTCAATGGTAGCTGCGTGTTTGCCGAGCCATTTGTTCGGGAAGATTCTCTTATGGCCTGGGAGAAAAGCCGCAGGTTCATCGTCGAGGCCTTACACGGTGACGGCACAATTGTCGATTACGGCTGCGCAAACGGCTATCTATTGCGCTGCTTACAGGAATGGTCCGGATCCAGACTAGAACCATTTGGAGTCGACAATCACCCGGGACGACTGAATCAGGCGAGAGCTATGTTTCCGTCGCTCGCCCACCATTTCTTGGATCCGGCCGAACTGACCGAATCTCGCATTTTTGACTATGTCTACTGGGCCGTCGGCGATAATGTGGATTTCGAACGGCAGGAAAATCAGAACTGGCTCGCCCTAGTGCGCGGACACACCGCCCCAGGAGGCCGCTTCATTATGGGTTTCTACGACACGCCAGAGGCAAACCAGCGGAAGCTCACGGTGCTCCGCGCCAGGGGAACAGCCTTCGACGCTGTCCTCGACAACCCCGCCGGCAGCGGGGAAATGATTGCATGGGTCGATTGTTGACTGCGACGTCGACCGTTGTCGATCAACGAATTGGCTCGGTCAGGTCAGCGTATGGATCTTCATGTGCTGCAACAGCTGGAACTCCGTCAGGCCTACTTGCCGCCAGAGCCCCACCGATGCGCCTAGCGACCGTGTTCCACAGAAGCGAGTCGACCTCGCCATTTCGCGAACAGAACAATGTAACTGTGGTTCCGACCAAGAGAACGCGACCGATCTCGTCACCTCGTCCCGATGCCTCTTTCACGTCGCGCGCGATGGACGCAAGATCCACCTCCCCGCGATCGCTCCGCCGAAATGGTCCTCGATTGGCCCGTCGGACCAGTCACGCGCATATCACAAGGGCGCATCAAGCAGCCGCTCCTGCGCATCTGCGATCTTGCTCCACGGCAGGTCCGCCATGGTGCCCTTCTGTGCCGCCCAATCCGCCACGGCGGCGCGGGTATTCACGCGGATCACATGTTGACGAGCCTTTGCATGTCGGGCGAAAAATAGTACAGCTCCGCAATCGAGAGACAAGATCCCTGGACTCGACGGCGGGTCGCTACGGTCCTGCAATCACGCGTCGAGCAGTTCCCCGAGTTCCTCTGCGCGGTTCTCGCGGAACTCTGCGACAAAGTCGGACACGACGAATCCTTGCCTCAGTAGTTTACGATCTTGATCTTCTTGTCTTCGTTGTACTGGACAATCTTCAGCTTGAATTCTTCGTTGTAGGTAACCGGAAGGACCTGAAGGTCCTCGCCATACGAAACAACCTTGACCTTCAGGTCCTCGTTGTAGTCCACAAACTTTCCCTTGATCTTCGCGACCATTTCTGCTCCTTATTTCGGCGGGGAGACCTGCCCCCTTGCGCGGCGCCTGGGCTTGGTAATACGGATTATCGTGCCAGTCAGTGGCGTCGGCCTCTGTATTCCATTCGACCGACATCCACATCAATGTGACAAAGGATCCCTCACTCGAAGTCACCACACCGCGACGTCGCCGGGACGATCGAAGGGGTGGACAGCGAGTCTGCTAAGAACCGCCGACGTCAGAGCACATTTTGGTCGTAGCGCCGCATGTGGTTCGCGACCTAGGTGAGATCCGACTTTCGCGAACGCGTAAACGCTAGGCCTCTACCGGAGATCGTTGTCACGACTACACGGTCGACGTGTCGATCGAATTGCTGACACCGACGACCGCGGCGCACGGCATACGATGACTGCCCAAAGGTTGTTGAAAGGGTTGAATTGTCCCGACCTTGCAGGCCGATGTCCAGGACCGACTACACAGCGCTGCGAAACAAATTCAACGCTCCGGACGCCAATTACACACTGCTGAACGGATCGCACCCAGTAAACGGTCGTCGCCAAGTTTGGGATGGCGACTACACCCGCGAACAATACCTGCGGTCAGTCGACCATCTAATCGGAGTGCTGGATGGGACGATATCGGAACGGGAAGTCCTCCAAGACAATCAGTCCAGGCCTGAACGACCAGATGTCGTCGTTTGGCTCGACAAATCGGCGAGACCAGCGTCGTGGTTCGTTGATGCATTTTGGAACCAGCTTGCGGCGCCAGATGCCGCCAAACCAAGATGCGAATTTCTGCGCATCGATCGGCGCGACTGGCTCGGCCACATGGGGTACACGGATGCGCAGGCTCGCAACGCCGAAAGCAAACAGTCCGCGTCGAATTCGTCCCCGACGACCTTATCCTCCGGATCCGGGCGCTCTTCTGCGCACAGCCGATAGACCCCAGTGGGTGGATCGAACAAGTCAAAGCGGCGCCCACGACGCTCGATGGCTGCAACGTAGTCGTCGTCGACGAGACAATGGTCAGCGGTGCAACGCTGGAGATTGCAACTGGATTGCTCGCCAGGGTTGCGCCGCTAGCGAGCGTCTCGGGCACCTATTTCTGGAGAGACGCCACGTCCAAAATGATCGCTGGTGCGATGCAGCCGGGCACGGTACCCGTTTGGTACCCCGGGAAAATACTGACGGTTCGGAGGTGACCGTCTATGGACGCGGGATCGGAAACTCGAGCCTTGAGTACTGGATGCAAATGCCGGACAGCGACGACATATACCGGAAGCGCCTGGCGTCGTTTGTAGTTTCTGCGCCCCACCATCATCCGGGCACTTTTGCGCTCCTGCCCGACCAGTTGGCCGCGATGCTCGCGCAAGACATCGCATTCATGACGTTCGACTTCGCCGCAGGTAAGATTTTCCGCCGACCTGCGTTTCACCGGCCCGACGACGATTTCGATCGAATCGTCGCTGCCCAGGGCCTGTCGTTCGGCGAGTTCGTCGCCTTCAACGAGGCCCGCGCTGCAGAGGTAAAGCGCAGGGTCTCGATGACGTAAGCCCGAGGCCACCAGCTTCGGCATCACGGTCGTAGCGTCCGCTCGATCAGCTCCCGAAGTTCGGTCCAATCGCCGACGACGATGAGGTCGGTGGGCGTGCCGTTCGGACGTCCGTTTGTCCCAAGCCCGCCTGTGAACAGGTACCGGCGCGGTACGCAATCACGAAGATAGCCAAGCACTTCCACTCTGTCGTCGATGAAATGCGTGACCCCGAAACGCTCACAAACAGGCACCTTGTCCTGACGATTTTGCACGAAATGTACATTATGCGGATCGATGCCCGTTCTCGAATGGAAGTCGATGTGCTCCAACCAACGGCGCGAAGTCGCTGCAGTCGTCGACCTAGCCTTCGACACAAGATGTACTCGCCACTCGAAGCTGACTGTCAGTTGCTGCAGCGCATCAAGGGCACCGTCCACGGCGGGCGTATCCATCGGCTTCAGGCCGAAGAACGAGGTATCCGAGTTCTCCGCCGCGCGGTCGACGATGACACCACCGACGTCGACGCCGAGGACCGGCGGACGATCGCCATCCGCCTGCCCACGCCATTTGACTGGACTCGCCTGCCCCGGCTTCCGGTGCCCGCGCTGTTGCTTTGCCATAGTTACTCCGCGTCGCTCTGCCATGTCAGCGCCTCGCGCCGCTGCTGCCACCCAGTATGCGCACGGTCCGCAGCCGCAACGCTTCTCACTGCTTTATGCAGCCGACCCGCCAGCTGCGCCAACGCGAACTGCACCCTGCGATTTTCGACCATTCCATCTCTCCTGCCTGTAGATACACGTCTCCTGTCGAGACGTGTCCGTAGGCGAGTTCGATTGGTCAACACATCCGGTGCATTTCCTCTCCAATGCAGAAACCGATTCCCCCGAACGTACAACGATAGATCCGCTGAGCACACAGGATTTTTATCCAGACCACGGGTCGATTCCGGATCGGACACTATCTCCCCTCGAACGCGCATCAGCAAGCGCCCCAACGTGTTCGACGCGCGGGCCGGCGACGCCCAACATTCATTGCAATCGCAACGGCCCCAGTAGTTGTCGTGCCATTTGTTGCCCTCGACGAAGCTCGCGTCGCCTGTGCCAACCGGCGCTGCTGCCGCGTCGGGGTTTCGCCGGAACTTGTCCCGAAGGATCGCGAGCCTCGCGCAATCGCGCACCTCGAGCCAGTCGGGGCGCAATCTGATCTGCCGGCCGAACCCTTTTGCATGCCCGCAGACCTGACTGTTGTCGAGCGATAGCCCAACTCAAGGCGCCACTCTGCAAGCAGATGCCAAAACGCCAGCGGGTCCGGATCGTCTGGACCAAGGACCCGCGCAACGTGCGGCTTCGAGCCGCGCGAACTCGGCCGCGCCATCGGCCGCCGCATGCGCCGCGGACAGAGTTTCGGGGTGCAACGCCACCAACAACGGACCAAATCCTGGATTACTGCTCTCTGATCGCGCTGGCAACTTCGCAGCGGTCGGCCTCGCGCTGCGCCTCGCCAGACATCAGCCTCGCCGCGAAAGACTCACTGTCAATCTCCATTCGCTTAGGCTAAAGCTGCCGAAGAAGACTCCGGGATTCCGACAGGAGGCCGATCCGACCAGTGCTCGATTCAGAGCGGCTCACCGATTGGTTGTCGTTGCTTCGCGAGGCATTGAATGGCGTCGACGAGCGTGAAATAAGCAACGCAATAGCCGCCTTTCGCTACGCCGTCGAGCGATCAGCCAGCAACATGCCTGCTACTTCCGCAGAGGCGCATTATTCGACGTACCACACGACGGTTTCCGACTTCGCGGCGTCCCAGGAGACTGCAGATGCCCTATCGTCCGCCCGTGCCGTATTCGACCGCGACGGCTATCCACTTTTCGCAGCCCACGCAAGCGCAGAAATCGCCATGAGCCGCGCGAAGGACGATCGGTTCGAAGAGTCATGTGCGCAGCTCTGTGATGCGTTGATCCGCTATGCACGCCTCGGTGAACTTCGCCGAATCGGAGACTGTCTTTCGAATCTAGGAACCGTACGCTTGGCGCAGGACCGACATATGCAAGCCGAAGCAGCGCTACTTCTCGGCTGGGAATTCTTCGCCGAACACTCTCAGCTCGAACGGAGCGCGGATTGCAGTCACGGCCTCGGCGCTACGTACCTGGCGATGGGTAGGTACCGCCGCGCGGAGGAATCATTCACCGCAGCGACGGTCGTGTTCGCAAAAGCGGGGCTGATGGCTAGGCTCGCCGATTCTATCCAGGGACTCGGCAACACGTACGAGGCAACCGGCCGATTCGATCTCGCGGCGCACGAGTTACTCAGGGCTAAAACAATTTTCGAGGAACTGGGCGACGTGGTCGGAGTAGCCGAAGCCAATCAGAACCTGGGCGTCGTGTTCGAATCCAATCAGCAGTTCGACGAAGCCGAGGAGGCCACTCAACGCGCCCACGCCGCATTCCTCGAAGCCCGTCTGCCCTTTCGGGCGGCTGAGTGCAAGCAGAACCTCGGGATCATCTTCGAAATCTGCAGACGTACCGATGAAGCTCTGCAGACTCACCAATCGGCTAGCGACACTTTCACGGCGATGGGCAGTCTCGAGAAGGTCGCGGACTGCGATATGAATATCGGCGTTGCGCTGCGCTCTGCTGGGCGGTTCGACGAGGCGCAGGGCAAACTCACACGCGCCCGCTCGTATTACTCCAGCAATTCCCTCCACGAAAAGCTCGCGTGGTGCGATGTAAATCTCGGTCTTTTGTCGGTCCTGCAAGCGCACACGATGCCAGTCGACTCGCCATCGCGACGCGAAGAAATGCGAGCCGGACTCGACCGATCGTTGCCAGCCGTCTTATTCCTCGACGCGCAACGGTTCCAATTCGCGCATGCTCCCGTACGTCAAGCCTGGGCGCGACAGACCGTCAAACGCATGGCAGCTATATTCGAGTGGGCAGCAGAACTCGGGGATTCATCGTTGGTTTGCGAATTGATCGAAACCGCCATCAACTCCGGCATGCACGTCGCAGGTACAGATCTCGTTGCGCCTGCGATTGGGATCGATCCAGCGCGACTCGCGCACCATCTCGCGTCGCTCGACGGCGGGCACCGGCTTGTAGCGTGGCCGGTGTTGCCGATGAGTCCGCCACCAAAGTTGCGGATGCCCGACGGCAACATCGCATTAGAACAGTACATATCGGGGGTCGATGTCTTGTACGCGCGAGTTCCGCGACCGGCCAATCCCGTCGACGTGGCAGGTGCCTAAGGGGAAACAATCCCCACGAGAGCCATCTCGGCCAACGACGGCGGCACTACTGGGCCCGAAATCGCTTCCGGCACAGTCGAACCTACGGGCGCGAGTGACGCGGCAGCATGCCATTCCGTCCGTGCGGTTCGGAGAGCCTCATCAGCGAATTCGGGCGAATCGAGCATCGCGAGGCGCGATATCGCGGCTGCCCACGTCGCGTGGCGCCGTGCGGCAGCGATAGCCCGGTCGCGGCCCAATGCGGCCGGCAATGAATCTCCCATTGAGTAGACGTCCACGACGTCTGTATCACCAAGCCCACCAGCACATTTCACGGTGCCCCGGTATTCGCCGCTGCTACGGTCGACTTCGAGACGGCCGAGGACAGCCGGTGCGACGCTTCCCTCGCGGAACACTCGAACGCCCAGCGTGTGGGTCCACAGGCCGCTGTTCTGCGCACTCTCAGCGGCGACCACAGAGACGCCGACTTCATCGCCTTGAGTCGTCACTGTGACTGTATTCTCGCCGGGGTCTAGGTAGCCGCGAGGAACAACTGCCCAGTCGACCGAAGTCCGTCGGGCGCGAATTCCGCCCGATTGGGTGCGAAACCCGGCGACCAGTGTCGACAAATCGACGCCCAACAACAAATCGTCCACCGTGCGTTCGGGCTCGACCCGGCCGCCGCGCGATTGGCCGCCAATCGACATAAGCCGTTGCAGCTGCGTTCGATCCCGCTTGTCGAACGCGTCGGCAAAGGCCCAAGCACCAGCGAGCGCCTTCCGAACGACAACTTGCGCTCGATCGTCGATACGGTCGCCGGGCCCAGTGCGTCCACCCAGGTCGAGCAGCGTCCCGATGCATCGCGAGTATCTTTCGCGCGCTATCGAAGCCGCACCGATCTCGACCATTTCAGATGCAACCGAGGCGATTTCGATGTCCAGCGCGTCGCCTTCCAGCAGCCACGGAAACCAAGACTCAAGCCAGACCAGAGTCGCCAGCCTCGCAATGCCTGGCCACGCGCGCCCAACCTTGGGGGCCGGGCTATGGCGATCGCGGAGCAATTGGTCCAGCACGGCCGCTGACGTCGATACATCACGGACTTCGATCGACCACCGCGTGTTCGGCGAAGTCGGATCGACCGTCACAGTGAGCCCATTGTCCAACTCGACGGTCACCGGCCACGTCGAGATGTGGCTGGCCGAATCTATTCTCCGCGCTTCGGATTCGATCATTCCGGTCATGGGAGAAAGCCCGCCCCGAACCCATAAAAGCTATAGCTCCGCCAAATTAGCGGACGGACACGCTCCCCACGCCGGGCAGCGGCAAGCAGTTCCCGTTGCACGTCATCGACGAGGGCAGCGGGAGACACATCGAGTGTCTCGACTACTGCCGCTACACCGTCGTCCCGGCACACCCGTTCCGAACTCGCCGCGGCAATGCACAGCCACGTTGTGCCGCGGTGACCGCGCGCTCGAGACATGGCGTGCGATCGATAGAACAATTGCTCTGCGGCCGGCCCGTAGCTCGACTCAACTGTGCTCACGCAAACATGATCACCTAGCGGCGCCTCATCCGCGCCAACATCACGTGACGCCGACGGAGGGCAAGAACAGTCGCCGACGACATTCGGAAATCCGCGCCGGGGACAAAACATCACTTGGTGTCAGCTTCTCTCGGGTCCGCCCACCGCCTTGAGGCGCTCCGCGGGGGCGCTTTCGGACGCCAACACCGCCACTGAACATTGCAGAATCACTTCCCGCACAGCCGGTCCCCTACGCCGATTCCTCATTAGTAGCGGGTGCCGTACTCTGCGGCGATTGGACCGATTTCCCCGATTTGGCCTGCATTGCTTGACGTTTCGCGAGCCACTCATCGAGGAACGACGTCCGTTCCGGAGGCTTGCCAGCCGGCGCTCGCTAGTCACCGAGGGGCGCGGCGGCGTTGCGGGGTTATCGGCGATGGGGAGACTCAGATTGGACTTGCCTGCCCGTGCTCGCTCGGTGTGTTTCCGGTGCGGTTCCACCAACCCCCTATTGGTGGACTCCTCCAGTGCTGCGTGGAAGTCTGTCAAGTCCGCAGCGATCCGCGGAGTGGTTCGCGCGTTGTGGTCCACTGACATCGTGTACGGCTCGCCGGAACCCGGCGCCGCCGTCCGCTGAATGATCGCCGTCAGGTCGGGCAACGCCATCAACGTCGATGTATCAATGTTTCCACCCAGCCGCCGATACATCGCTGCGGCATCTTGTGCCGCGCATCGGAAAGAGACCGTAGTCGCAACATTGCCGTCGACTGCGGGTCGCAGATCGTCATCCAGCTGGCCGAGGTACTGGTTGGCCATGATCACCGATAAGCCGAACTTCCGGCCCTCGGACAACATCGCCGTCAACGAACCTGAAATGACGGAATGCACTTCGTCGACGACCACCGTGAACGCCCTCGCTGTGGACCGCCGCAGCGTCGCTTCCCACAACCGATGCAAGTGCAAGTAACCGAGCAGACGCGCTGATTGTTCACCCAAAGACGACTTCGAAAGATCGACGAGGATTATCCGCCCCGAATCCATCGCCTCTGCCATATCGAAGGCATCGGCGCCGCTACCAAGGATTGCTCGCATCGCGGCGGTGGCCGTGAAAGCCTCGAACTTCGAGTTGACCCAGGAGACGAGATCTCCGTACTCGTTTGAACGCCGGTTGACGACATCGTTCTCGAACCATTTCTTCAGACGTTCGTCTCCTGACGCGTTCACTGCAGCTCGCATGAACTTGTCGTCAGCCAATGCCAGAGGCACATCCAATACCGAAGCGTTTCCGCCGTGAACTGCCGCAAGTGCACGCAGCGCCATGCCGAGACGCTCACGGAAACGGGGCCCGACTATTCCAGTATTGGTCCGGTCGAACAAGTACTGAAACATGCCGCACATTGCTTCGATGGCGATCTCACGTCGATCCGGATCCTCCACCGCCATCGGGTTAAGCGGGACGGGCGCTTCGACATCACCGGATCGGATCACCCAGGTGCGCCCGCGTGCCGATTCCGGTAGCTCTGCAATAATTCGATCGATCAAATGTCCGTGTGGATCGAGCACCAACATGCCTTCGCTGCCCGTGGCTATCTCGTTCACAATTCCGGCTAGGAATGTCGACTTACCTGTGCCGGTACGCCCAAATACATGGAGATGCCGCAGCCGCTCGGTCTCGCTCAATCGCAGCGGCCACCGGCTACCGCCCGGCGTGCGGCCGACACCGATCCGGACCGCAGTTTCATCCGAATCCGATAGCGCCGATGGATTCATCGGGATTGGTGCCGCAGCACCGAGTCTCACTCCGGTGACGGGGTCGCTTCCAACTACGGGCACCGGTAGTGCCAATCCCAACTGCTCGCTCCCAACTTCCAATTTGTTCGGGGCTCCACCTGGGTTGGTTGCGATCACGAGGCCCGGTAACAGAGACCTCAACCAAGCCCGCAGTCGCAACGACGGCGACTGCCCATCCGTGACCACCGTCCACGTCGCGATGCATCCGTCGCGTTCGATGCCCTTGCTGGCCCACAATCGAATTCGGACGCCGTGGCCCGGATGAGGACCAACCCAGTCGACAACGGCGGGACGGCCCAGCCACACCGCACGCCGCCGGTCCGACACATCGAGCGGGACCTTCTTAAGGACCGATGAACCGGGTATTTCATAACCCAAGGTGCACTCTTCACGAATAACCTGGATGGGCCACTCCATGCGCTCATTTCCCGTCGCCGCCCCTATGGAGCGCACGTCAGCGATGCCTTCCAATACGGCAGTAACCTCGGCGGCCAAGAGTTCGGTGTCCGAGCCTGCGTCGACCAGGACCAGCGTGCGTACGACACCGTCGTGGTCGGTGTCGACGCGCAATTCCAGTGCAGACCCAGGCAGTTCCGCAACAAGCCGTCCGCGCATCTCGGGGATTTCACGACGAAGCGCATTAGCGCGGGTGTCGCCCAGCCGCCGCAGCCCGGTCATCTCGACTCCGTGCATCACTGTGGGTCTTTCGGGACTGTTTCCGAATTCAGGACGTGACATCGGCGCCTCCAACAGGTGCGATTCGCGCATCGTCGATGTGTCGCGGCATTCTCTCAACCGATTCCCCACGCAGTCCGCGACTGTGTCCGCTCAGATGAACAGCACACCCGGCTATCAGGGCCTCATTCGTTCCGATAACTCAGCCGTGGGGAATCGGTTGGTTCGGCATAACCCGACGGAGCAAGGAACCTCACATGATCACCCTGGACTACGACTTTCTGGCCGAGGTCGGACTCGAAGGCGTGCCGCGAGCGGCCGCGGACAAGTTCCTGCACCAGATCTATAAGTTCCTGCACCAGATCTATTACGAACTGGAGCTCCGCGTGGGCACGCGTCTATCGGACGGACTGACAGACATAGAGCTCAACGAGTTCGAACGGATCATCAACCGCGACGAACAGCTCGTGGTCGAGTGGATCGATGCCAACGCAACTGACTACGCGACGGACCCGATATTCAAACGAATGCATGGCGCGCTAGGGACGGAGGTGCCGCTCTCTCAGGTGCTGATCGAATACACGGCCACCAAATGGCTCGAACTCCACAAGCCCAACTACCGCGACATAGTCGCCGCGATGCTTGACGACTTGAAGGTCGAACTACGCGAGCGTGCCGAGGTCATACGCGAGGTTTTGGAAGACGAAAACGATCTCGATTACTGCGCATCCGATGCTCAATTGCTGTGAACTTCGGCAGGCCGGCTCGTCGGCACAGTTCGGTGCACTTCTCGGTGATGGGAGACGAACATTGGGCATTTCGGATCACGCATGTATAGGCCGCACAATTTGTGCCCGGACCGGACGGTGATCTGTCACCGCAGCGCGTCGATAGCGCTCGGCCGAATGATCCGCTCGTACAGCTCGTCGGCGCGCTCCGCGTATGCGCCAAGGGCGGTGTGACCTTTGTGCATAATCAGCAGCGGCGGCGGCCGCAGAGGAAGGACAGGACCGGCGAGCAGTGCGGCCGCACCACCGAGGTCGTATGGCGCAGCCGCGGATCGCGTGTTGGGACTGGCGGCGTCTGTCGTCGCAGTGCCGACACCGACGAGGGCTCCCATGCTCACCGTTGGATCGGCCGGTCCAACGCCCGCGAAGTGCGTCCCAGAGTTGATCGACGTCTCCACGAGGTCGGCCAGCATCGTCTTGTCGCCGAACTTGTGCACCCAGTCGAACAACGTGACGCGGAACTCTGCGTTCAGTTCCGACCAGGCTATGCGCGAGGCGGCCTGCGCGAACGTGAACCGTTGTGCGTCGATGAAAATTGCCGCTGGTATCGCAATATCGAGCGCGATCTGGTGTTGGGATCGTGCGATTGCGATCGCCGCATCAATAAAGTCAGCCTTCGCTACAAAAAAGGTCGCACCCATAGTCGAATAGCCACTCCTTGCCGATCGCAGCGACGCGTACGCCGAATCCAGCCGGTGTCGCATCAGCTCGGCTACCGCGATGTTCATATCGCACATCGCGACGAAGTCGCGCTGGATTGAGCCCGACGCGATTGCATCGCGCGCTCTCCGCATCATCGGCAGCGCGCGATCCGCGCCGCCCTGCAGGAGGATCGCGCTCGCCAGATTCTGCCGGAGCAATGCGAGGTCCACGGCGAAATCGGTGATGCGCGGAAGTCCGACCTCCGCGGCACGGAGCGCTGCTTCGGCCCCGGCGTAGTCCTTACGCCGAAACAGCATTGCAGCGGAGATACCGGCGGTTGCGGCGACCATCTCGGGTAGTCCCAGCCGTGCGAAGCCCGCGCGCGCGGCACCGATCACCTCGTCGCCCAAATCGAGCCGACCCGATTCACCGATGACCTGACCGAGATGGAAGTCGATCATGGCGACCTCGTACGCGGCACCAAGGTGATCCGACTCGACGCGCGCCTGCTTCAACGCCACCTCGGCCTCGGCAATTCGGCCTTGGAAGTACTTGACGATCCCGATAATATGCAAGCAATTCGCCGCTTTTGCGCCGTACCCGCGTCGCAGGAACGAAGCGCGAGCTGCCATCGCGAGCACGATCGCCCGGTCGTAGCCTCCGATCGCCATCAGAGCCGCTGCCTCGCCCATGTCGCAGTCCCTGGCTAGGTCGCCATCACCTGCTGACTCGGCTCCTGCGCGCGCGGCCCGGAGATGCATAAGTGCGGCAGTTACGTCCTCCCGGTTCACCGCCGCAGTCGCCCATTTGAGTTCGGTCCATGCGTAGCGGTCGAGGGTGCCCACCGCATGGAACTCCGCGCTCGCGCGGGCGAAGGTGTCCTCGACGATATCCTCGCCGAGCGACATGCGACCTGCGGCCTCGACGACATCGCACCACGTCACGTCGGATTGTCGGTCGTTTCGGCGGTAGTACTCGCGCGCGGCCGCGAGCGCGGCGATTGCCTCGTCACGTCGGTTCAATTCGAACAAGCTCATCCCACGGAGAGTGTCCATGTCCGCAGCCAGATCGTGTCGACCGGCGGCAGTGTCGTGTGTTACGGCGTCGCCTAGCGCCTCCACGACCAGGTCCATCCGCCCCGACTTGTCGTGCACGTTCGCGATCCCACGATGGCAATCCGCGATATCGCCATGCCGCTCGAACTCCGTGTAGCCAGCGATGGCTGCGGTGAACGCCGACAGAGCGTCGTCCAGACGCCCATCATCTGCGAGCAGTCCACCGAGCCTCTCGTCGCACTCCGCAACCGCGGAGCGTCCGCCGCAGGCATCGAATCCTGCTCTCGCGCGGCGCATTTCGACCTCCGCGTTTGCATTCTCATTCAGATCCACGGCCGCCAGTCCGAGCATGAATGAGCACTGTGCAACGTCGTCGACTGCGTCGTCGAGGCGTTCGAAGAGCACTCGCGCGGCGCTGAACTCACCACGCACGAGTGCAGCATCCTCCAACTCGACCGCCGCAGTCCCGGCGAGCGCCCGGCTGTCGGCGGCGTCCTGTACGCGGCCGAGCGAGAGATAGGCGTCCGACGCGCGCCTGTAGGCCGTGATTGCTTCGGCAGATTCCTCGATGTCCACAAGGGCTGAGGCAAGGGAATCGTCTGTTTCGGCAGCGTCCGCAACAATGCCTGCCTGCCGGTATCGCGTCGACGCCGTGCGCAGGTACGGAATCGCCTCACGCGGCCGGTCGAGCTTGTTGAGACCGAGACCGGCGCACTCGGCACAGAGGATCGCCAGCTCTGACAACGGGTCGGCGAATAGTGGCACTGCCTCGATGAACGCGTTCACCGATTCCTCGACGGCGTCGAGATTTGCGTGGGCGGCCGCGAGCCAGCGCAGACACACGGCGGCGTCATCGTGCCGACCTGCCGCGATCATGCCGTCAGCTGCGCGACGGAAAGCCTGTGTCGCTTCTGTGAAGTTCTCGACGCCAACGAAGGCCCAGCCGAGCGCATCGTCACAATCGGCGGCGGCCTCGCCCGCGCCGACCCTGTGATACTCGATCGACGCAGCACGCAAATGAGGAAGCGCTTCGCGCGGGCGGTCGAGCTCAAGCAACCCGATACCTGCGGACTCAGCGCATTCGATCGCCACCTCCGACCTCGGATCCGGTAGCAACGCAAGAGCATCCAGGAAAGCGCGAACCGCTTCCTCGACCGCACCGAGCTGCGCATGGGCGGCACCGATCCACCGCAGGCACTCGGCGGACACGTCGTCGCGACCGTCCGCGCGGCATTCCGCTAGCGCCGCCGACAGGAAGCTGAGCGACGCGGCGAACGCTCCATTGTCGAACAAACCTCGTCCGATCGACAACCCGCTCGGCCGACCGTCCGCATTTTCAATCATTTTCGGGCGAAACGTATGTCCATTCTCAGGCCTTGAGTTTGTCGACGCTGGCTTGCACTCCGACTTCCGCAAGCAACTCTGCCGTACGCTGGGCGAACTTCTCGGAATGGAGAATCGCCGCTTTGGGGGGATCGAATCCGAATCCGACAATGGCTGCGCTAGTACCTACGCCATCTTGCCTGTATGTCACATGGATCGACATACCGAGCGCATCGACCAAGTCATAGGCCGGTACTGGATTGGCGCCGTCGTATCGACGAGGATCGGACAGCCCAAGCCGCTCGATCGACCAGCTCTCGCCCATACCGACCATCAATAGGTACTTGAAGCTCCGCCTAGGTTTCTGATAGACCGCCTTGTGTACCGCGGCCGCCACCTGTGCGATCGGCGCAGCCGCCGTCAGGATGGATCCCACCTGCTTGGCCATTTGTTGACTCCAGCGAGTAGTTGTGAGTGGTTTGCACCCTTCGACATATCGGTAGTGCCCCGCGACCGGGCCAGTTGTCGAATTCAGCCCGGCGCACATTCCTAGTTGCATGCGCCCGAACATACTAAAGTCAATGCTCCGACCCGCAGTCATCACGATTCCACAGAAGACGGCTGTTGACTGTCGGTCGTTCGTCGGACAGCCAGCCCTCGCGCAGCTGAATTGCAACCGGGGACTGTGTTTCGGCGCTCCGGGGAATCGGTTCGTCTTCAGCCGGCAGGACCAATACCTGCCCGATCTGAAGGGCGAATCCCATCATGGGCAAGTTCAGTACAGCCATCGCATTGGCGGCAGTCGGAATCGGCGTGGTCACTGGTGTTGGCGAGGCACACGCCGACAGCCGTGTCGTCACTGTCAACACCGGTGCGGGAAAAATCAATGTCCGTGAGGCGCCCACGACCGCCAGCAACATCGTGCGCACGATCCCCAACCGGACACGAATCACCATCTTGTGCCACGTTCGTGGTGCGAATTTCAGCGGTGGCCCCTACCGCGTCACGACCAACATCTGGAATCGGCTCGACAACGGCGGATACGTCACCGATGCCATGCTTGAGACTGGATCAAACAACCCGGTTGTGCCGGTCTGCGGCGATGGCCAAACTTCCGTTTCAGCCACGAGCAGCCGTGCAACCGGCTTGACCCGCGCGAGCAACACCGGCGTGTCCGGCCAATGCACATGGGGCGCGTACGACAAGTGGTTCAATGCCTCCGGTCGCAAGCACTACCCAGCGCTAGCGGGCAATGCGAAGGACTGGGCGGCGTCGGCGCGTGCGGCCCGCTGGACCGTCGTCGACGATGCGCAGGCACGCTCGATCGTCGTGTTCCAGCCCGGCGTACACGGAGCCGACCGACCCGCCGGCCACGTCGCCTGGGTGGATTCCGTTGCCCGCCGGAGTGATGGCCTCTACATCACCACCACGGAGATGAACGCCACCGCAGGCCCCGGCAAATGGTCGACCCGCACGATCAAGGACGTGCCCGGGATGTCATACATCCTGCTTCCCTGAACGAAGCGGGGCGGCGGCACCGCGGCGCCGCCATTCCGGTCGACAGCCCGATCTGGCCTAGTCGACACAACGCATGTCGATTGTTCGATGGACATTCGAAATGCATGTGGCGCAACGATAATCGACTTCGACTGTCGCCCGATCGGATCGGAAGGAAGTGCCATGGGAATCTTCGGAAGAGGCGGTGGGCGTCCGCAGGCGCCGCCGTCGGTTGAAACGGAGCGTGTGACGCTCGACGACCCCGGGCTTGAATACGATCCCAGGCAGCAGCTGTACATCGGTATTCACGACGCTGGACTCAACCTGTTCTTCTACGGCCCTGGCGATATAGCTGCCTGCTTCACCGCCGTGACGCAGGCGTCGCGACTGTTCGATGGCACCCGTCTGCTTGACTCGAGCGGCGCCTATGTCGGTGCCCTTGCCGGCCGCGAGGAACGGTTCTGGACGGCGGTCGACGGCCCCGCTGGCTCTGCGATCGTCGTGCACTGCTTCCAAGGGATGAACGAATTCATGCAACTCGTCGCGAATAGCGAAATGCCCCACGGCACCGTTCCGCCTCCGTGGCAGTTCGACAGCACACTTTCGAGCGGCACCGCCGAAGCGCCGATCGGATTCGCCGACATCTTCCGGACCGCCGACCCTGTACCCCTCTGGTCACTGCCGGGACTCGGTCACCTCCGCCGGTCCGACACACCGCTCCACGTCCCCGGCACCGTGACCCGGGCACTGCGCGCCAACGGCTGGCAGCCGCTGGGAATCGGGATTTTTAGGGCAAAGTTTCCGGTCGCCGACGACGAGGACTTGGTCGTCCTCTTCGGCCCGTACCCCGATTGTTATTCGCTGTCGTGCCTGATTACAAGCAATCCCGACCCCCGGCTCCTCGAAGCGATCCGGAGGGAGGACGTCGCGCCATACAGCGTCAAGGTCACCGATAACGGAATGGTGCAACTGGAGCTCCGGATCGCACGGCAGATGACCTACGAGGAAATCAGCACCATTGGTTGGGAGATCTCGGCGAACGCGTACCGGCTTCAGCAGCTCGGCACGCGCCCTGTTCCCGCACCGGCGAATTCCGATCCGCCAATAGCTGCTGCGACCGGACAGACGTCTGACGGAGTACTAACGCTCAACGACTACATCGCCTCTGCGTCCGACGCGAGATTTGCCGAAATCGTCGAGAAAGCGCGCCGCACCGCCCGCCTTCTCGGCACAGTCGGGGCAGCGCCGCAGGACTGGAGGACCGATGATTGGCGACCGAACGAGCCGGCCGAAATCCGCGGCTGGCTCCTCGCCTCTCATCTCTCCTACGAGTTCGAGGACGGCAGCGGCGACTACGCGCACACGGGAAGCGACGAGACCGTTTGGCTGCTCGCCGAGGACGGGACACTACATGCCGCGCTGCTTGAGAAGCGCACCTATTCGCAGCTCCCGCATCCCGCGCGAACAAATTGGGACTACACGCGTTGGACAACTGGGGTGCTCACCGAAATCCGGTCGGTGACGGCGAAGGACGACGTCATGCGGATGGAACGCGGCGAGGTCCACGAACCCCAGGTCCACGACGGCCGCCGACGCGGCACTCTCGCTCCAAGACTCACCCCCCGAGGTGCGTTCGGCGATGCCGTGCTCGACGTCCTGGCCACGCTTGCGCCCACCGACGCTGCGGCAGCCGAACCTAGCGCAGTGCCGTCAGCGACCCCACGATCGCCATCAACAATTTCGTCATTGACCAAAGGCGCCAACGTCTCACTTTCGAAGCAGGCACCCGGACTTCGATCGGTATCCGTCGGACTTGGCTGGGATGTCCGAACCACGGCAGGCATCGAGTTCGACCTCGACGCGAGCGCGATCGCGACCGGCTCCGACAATCGCGTCCTGTCGGACACGTACTTCGTCTTCTTCAACAACCTACGGTCGCCGGACGGGGCCATCGTCCACACCGGAGATAACCTAACCGGTGCGGGCGATGGGGACGACGAAGTAATCGAAATCGACCTCACGACGATCACGAACGCAGTCAGCAGCATCTTCTTCCCCGTGTCCATCTACGACGCGAATGCGCGTGGTCAGTCGTTCGGCCAGGTGCGCGACGCCTTCATCCGCGTCGTCGACCGGTCGACGGATCGTGAACTCGCGCGCTACGACTTGACCGAAGATGCGTCGACCGAGACCGCGATGGTGTTCGGCGAATTATATCGTCGCGGCGACGAATGGAAGTTCCGTGCGATCGGGCAGGGGTACGCGAACGGGCTCGCCGGAATCGCGAGGGACTACGGCGTGGATGTCGGCTGATGGGCCTGGCCATGACGAAGGGTGGAACCGTGCCGCATCGTCGGAACTGCGCACAGATGGCGGGGCTGAGCCGGCTCGCCCCGTCGATTGGCGTCGCCGACTTCGTGTCCTACATCGACGTTCTTGTCTATCTACGGCCACTTCTCTCGATGACAGCGCGGGATTGCGGAAGCTCGATCCAGGTCGAACATCAGCTCACCGAGCGATAGGTCGCAACCCGTATGACTTCGAGAATCGACGTCTAACCACCGCACGTCCGATGTGCCTGGGTTACCGATCCGAGCAACCGCGTAGGTCCCGGGGTGTTCCCGCTTGTCAGGGGTTTGAGTTCACCTATTCGAGTCCATTTTGATCTAATTTGCCCGTTTGCATGTTCGTCTGTCTCTTGAGTCCGCCGCAGCGTCGGCCGGCCTCTGGCGTGCGGCAGCCTTTGGCTCGGCGCTGGGTTTTCAGATGGTCGGATCTCGGCTGCAGAGCCCTGCGTTCAAACCTGCGACCGGAGTCGGAGCATGTGTGCCCACCCGGAATCGTGAGCTGATTCCGTGCGGGGAAGGGCAGTTTATCGATCGGGCCGCACGGGGTTGCTGCGGCGGGTCGAGCGTGACGGTCGACGCCCAATTGCGGGATGTCGGTCTCACCCCACAGGTCGAGTCGGTGACGTTAGGCGTGCCAGTTCCGAAGGATCGCCGCTGGCAACAAGCCCCGCCTCGCGAAGCGCTCTCTCAGATTCGCGCCGACAATTGTGGATGCACAATCGTCGCCAGTAGGTCGACAACCATAGCCCGCGTGGTTGCAACCGCTACCGATAATCCGGATTGGCGGCCTCGCCTCCACAGCTCTCCCGGTCACCAGCCGTGAGACCGATGCACGCCCGATCCACGCGATCGAGGAGATGGCGTTGCGCAACCCCATTCCTAGCGGGCGACGATCACCCGCCATGTCGCCAAACTTCCTGCGGCAGAGGGATCGTCGCCAGTTTCGAATACCACGGTGAGGCAGATCGTAAAGGATCTCGGACCGGCGATGCTCACACTGGCGCACGACGAGCCGATTGCGTTCGGGGATGGATTCGAATTGCGGAATCACCCAGGAACATGGGGTAGGACTACCCAGTGCAGAGTCGGGTTGGCGCCAAGGCAGTAGACGTTGTCGTGGCCATCGAGGAGCCTGTAGTAGCCACATAGCCGTGGCGTGTACTCGGCAAGATCCTTCGACTGGTCAGTCACGATCCTCGCGAGTTCCGCGTCCGTTTCGTACGGCACCCACGTGCAGTAATACTCATTGTCGTGGTCCCAGTCGTCTTCGAGCTCGTAGAACTGGAAGAAGTACTTGCCTCCGCAGCAGCGGCATCTCAGCACATGGCGCCACAGGCCGACCTCGTGTGCGATGGTCTCCACGAGCTCGAACGCCTCACTCATGGGTCGCAATGCGGCTGGACTCCTCCACAGCACGCACGTCGCGGCGGCCGTCCCGATCTGCGGCGTCGGCGCCCACTTATGCTGTTCATCGACCTCCCACTCACCCGGCAGCGAGGCGTCCAAGGCGCGCAACTTTTCCTCCGGCATCAACATGGCAATGGCGGCCGCACGTTTCCAGTGGTTTCTGATCGCCACGGCGTCCGCTGCGGTGTACGACCGCGACGAGGCCATACCGTGTTCCGCTTCGGTGAATTGCGTGCCCCGCAGAAAGAAGGACCGGCTGCCGTCAGCCCATTCGAGTGCGGGTCCGTCCACGCGGTGCAGCCGACCCCCAATGCGGTGCATCGCGGGCCGTCGCACGAGGTGGACAGCGTCCGGCCCGACACTCACACCCAGTAGTCCGTTGGTGAATGCGGTCAGCATGTTCGCCGCCAGCGCGCGCAAGTCCAGCGCACTCTCGCCTTTGCGCAGCGCAGCGGCCACGTGTGCGAGGTGGCTCGGAACCAGCAACCCCAACTGGTCGCGGCCGATCCTCTCCCTGGAAACCCTGAGGTGTTCGTACGCTACGCCCCACAGTGCGAGATCAGCCGAGGCGTACCCCGTCATGCGCCGCTTGAGTTCGTCGAGCAACGAAACGGTACCGGGACCATCATTCAAATTGCCCGAGTCTGGTTTCAGATCGACGACGATCCTGCCGGGCATCGGAATGTCGAGCGCTTGAAACCATTCGCCTAATGCGGCGAGTACGACTCCCTCGTCCCAATCGTCGAGGGAGTAATGGCGCATCGAGTGCTCCACGCGCCCTACGATTTTGCTCGGGTCGCGTGGACTCGGCCGTCGTTCAGGCATAGTCTCTTCCCCAGGTCCAGGTGGTGTCCGACTCCAAGGCTAATCTTGCCGAGCGGGATCCATGGTGGCCGCAACTACAGGTTGTGATCAGGCGCAGGCACCGACTCACCAATGGCGACCATCATCTCTCCTTCATGGGCGCGTTCGCCGAATTCGAACGCGCGCTCATCTGTGGAGCTGCAGCGGGATCGCCCAAGCCAAAACGCGAGGCCGTCTTCAAAGGCCGGAAGAAATCGCTGACAGCCGCGCAGAGACCTCGGGATCAGCCGCGAAACCTTGTTCCAATGTCTCGGCGCCGATCGCAGCTGCACGAAACGTGCGCGATCGTCCAACTAGGGCCAAGACAGCGGCGTGCTCGGCGACAACAAACCTGTCGGCGAGATCGCGGCCCTAATTACGAATCGTCGTTGCTGAATTGCTTCGCCCGACTACCGCTGTGCGAGAGTCTCAAGGAAGGTCGCCTCGTCCAATTCATTCCAGCGCTGAGCGCGTCCAGCACGGGCACCCAACACCGCCGAATCGATGTCGATGCGATAGCGCCCTGAGGACAACGCGTGTCCGCATACGATCAGACGCGCGGCGTAGGCGGCGGCCGCGCCCGCAATAGTTGCGGCAGTACCGAGTTGCGGCCACGACGGCAGCGTCCGCCCGACTTGCGTCAGCGAATATCGCGTCCGCGGCGTGATGTCGGTGCCGACGATCCCGCCGACGATTCGGATCCGTTCCCCCTGGTCCTCGAGTTGCTCAGGCGTAAGTGCTTCGACGCGGTCCGCACGCCCGTGGAAAAGGGGGTAACTCGCGTCGAGGTCGTACCGCTCGACATCGAGAATCGCGCTATCCCCGTTGTCGGTTGCCATCACGACCGGAATCCTGGCCGCCCGCGCGCGAATCCGGATATCCACCTTCGCGGCTAGGTCATCCATCTCCTCGATGAGAACGGACAGCGGCTCGCCGGCGGTTCCCAGGAAGCCCGAGGCGGATTCGCTCGTGTAACCGGCGTGGAACGGAGTGATCTCGCTATACGGATCAGCTTCGAGAACTCGCCGCTGTGCTATATCGAGCTTAGCAACTCCGATGTCGCACACCGAGCCGACGAGCCGGTTCAGGTTGGTGAAGCCGAGTGTGTCGTGGTCGGCGAGCCGAAATCGCCGTGCGCCAGTGAGCGCGCACACCGACAGTGCCGACGCCCCCACACTCAATCCTGCTATCCCGACGAGTGCGGAGGACCACTTGCGCTGCTCCCCGCCGTCGATCAGGTAACGGTTACGTGCGGTCCGCAGTCTCAGGAACTGCTCGGAGTCCGGAAGCTTCACCACCGCTTGGCGCCATGGGAAAACCGCGAACCGGGGCGTAACAGGGTTGCCCGGCTCGGCTCCATCGATGTTCGGGAACGCGTCAATCGCGGCGAGTTCGCTCTGGGCGAGTTCCCAGGCGTCGACGAGGGTGTAGCCGGAACCCGGCGCCAATACCGCCTCGATCTGTGCGGAATCCGTTGCGGGGTCGAGAATTTCGATCATTGTGGCCGTCCCATCCAGCGGCCGGCAGTCTGCGCCGGCTGTTCGGTTGCCATGTGGCACTGCCTTACCGATTCCCCGGAGTGTCGTTCGAACGGCTGATTCAAGGACATCGGTCACAGCGGCAACCCGCGTTGCGCTAGCGGTACCGGCGCCCAACGACGGTCCGTCGGACGTGTTCCTGGTCGCCGTCGGCATGTGTCGTGGCAGCTCCGTCACCGGGTACCTAAGGCAGTAGTGGATCTCGCCTACTCGTTGGACGGCGCGATGCGCAGTGTCGCAGGCACCTCGACGTCCATCGAAGAAACCAGAAGCGACAGGAGTCCCGGGAACTTCGGTGGGCGTTCTTGCCCTGCTGTTCGTCCTCCGTGCCCTCGCATTCGCATTGGCAGCAATAAAGATTCGCCGATCGCGCTGCGGGCAAGCCCTCACTTAACGCCGAGTTTCGCCCTCGTTCGGGGTGATCGAAACGCGCATCCACCAGTCCTCCCACATCGCGTTCGGACTGCTACCGACGAATGGTTCGATGCGCGTGATCGTTGCGACCCTGGCGCTTCGGGCGGTGCACGCCGTCGCGCAATTTACGGGTGCTCGCGCTGGGCGGCGTCGCGATCGCTAAGTACGGCATACTGGCCGCACAGTCGACTGTCGCGACGAGGTCTAGGTTGACGCGAGAAGGTTAGTCTCGGCGCGGCGCCAAGGTGTGTGTGAGCGACGCCCACACCAACGGCGTCGCAGCCAAGTCGCCGTCGGAACGCCATCGGTCCAATCGGTCGACCTGCCAGGCGGTCAGGTCGGCCAACGGATCATCGAGCTCGTGCGCGGCGTCGACCCGTAACCCGAGTTCGCTTGCAGGCTGTGTGTCGATCCCGACGCTCCGAAAAGCGTTGTCGCTCGGCAAGATCCAACGAGTCGTAGTGACGAGTTCAGCACCCGAGTTGATCATCGCGATCACCAATCCGAAGGTCTCCATCGATCGGTAGTCGGCACCGCCCTCGCAGGCAATGATCGCGACCCGTGACGGCATCGGCCATAGTTCGTGCCCGTCCTGCGGGCCATCGCTACCGAACTTCGTCCAGCTGCCGGGCCCGTCGAGGCGCGTGCCCAACAACAGGTCGAGGGCGGTCAGCGGACGGTGATCGCCGTACTCGACACCAGCTGGGGGCACGCCCCACTGAGTGGTCGTGTCGTCTAGATGTATTGCCGCGGAACCGGGTTGGTCGATCGCAGCGGTGACGTGCCCGAAGTACAGCAACCGCGATCGCGGTTGCTTCAGTGCGACGCTGAGATGGCCGCGGTCGATTTTCGCGTGCAGAGCCCGCGCGGAGTCGCCCAACGAGATCCGGTTCGCGACAAGATGGTCGACGAGTCGTTCGCTCCAGATGAGCCCGTCTGCGTAAGTGAGCACAGCGCGCAGATCCCCGAGCACAGCAGCGGGGAGCACCGGGTCGACGATCAGTACAGCGGGATGCTCCCGGACGTTGGACCAGTCGTCCGGCATCGCGGAACGACCTGCGTGCACCGCAGCCGGCGGGTCGTACGTCACGTCGGCGACCTCGATGAGACGACTCTCCTCGTCGACACACAGCAACTCCCACGGCACTCGCGCCAGGCGTGGGCTCGGGGTGATCCGGAATCCAACCCGCGCCCGTTTCGCCCGGTCGGCGATTTCGCGTCGCAACCGCGCGGGTAGCACGCAATCGGTCAGCGCACACGCCAACGAGTGTTCGCGCACTGGATCCGCAAACGCTCCGGCGACCAACGCCGTGTGCGCGGGATCGGACGCCGACCCGGAACGACGTCCGACCAACGCCGCATCCAGGCCACCGAGAACGTTCGTGAGTTGGGCAGCAAGCAGCACCTCGTAGTCGGGTTTTGCTGGCTCGTCGAGCCAGCGCCATGACAGGTAGGTGTCGCCCGCATCGGCTGCGCGGACCAGAAGGGTCTGCGCCGGGTCCCGGTCTGCGCGTATCACTCGTCGTCCGGATCGGGCGCGATCAACTCGGTGAGCAATAGATGTCCTTGTGCCGCAGCGAAATTACCGAGGTCCTCGACGAATTCCTCGACTGCGTCAAGTCGCGCCCGCAGCAACGCGTTGACGGCTTCCGAGTCAGCATCGGAATCACCGCGCGCCTCGATTTCACGGGTGAGGAGTGTGCTCGCGTTCTGCGCCGCTGTTTGAGCCATCCGCAATTGGGTGGCCCTCGTCCGCATCGCGACGCGTCGCTTGGCATCGTAGGCCGTCGGCGGAAGGGTGAACCCGACCGCCACCGCAGACCTCGCATGGCCCCAGGCGTCCACCATGTGCCGGTCGACCTCGGCCAAGCAACGCCCGACCGGATCGGTCCGCAGCGATTCGATGCGCACCCCGGTCTTGAACAGGCCGGCGTAGAGCTGATCGACGGTCAGACCCATTCCCGGCAGGTTCGCACTGACCGATCCCCCGGTCACCGTCATCGGTGCTGTGGCGACGACTCGCCCGGTCTCCTTGTCGCAGAGATAGGCGAATAGCTGGCGAACCTCTTGCGATACCGCGTCGACGCCAGCCGCCAGCGACGCTGTCACAATGGCGCGGTCTTGGGCCCTGTGGTATTCGATAAGCAACTCCGGCTTGGCCGCGCCTTCCCACGCGATCACCCTCGGCGGGATCGCCTCGATGTCCAGATATGAGGTCGTGACGAAAAGATCTGGGTCGCCCCCCGAGGGCCCGTTGCCCATGTCGGTTGCGGCTCCGACTGCACCGACGACTTCGGCGTTGCGCCAATCCGAGAAGGCCTTCACCAGGTCTGCGTCCGCAATCGGCGACCATTGCTCCAACTGTGCGAGCAGTCCGTCGATATAAGGGCCGTCCAGCCCGCAGGTCTGGGCTGCGGCAAGTGCCGCGACGAGTCGATCGCCGATCGCACTCGAACCGCCTTTCTGCAAACACATCTCGGCGAAGTCGAGTAAGGCGTCTTCGGCATAGGAGAACAGCCGCCAGGCTTCTCCGCGGTTGCCGACCATCTCCGCCGCAACAGCCCGGTCGAGAAGTAGCGCGCCGGCGTTGACTGGGCGCAGCGTCCACCGTGCGACGGCGGTGACAGCGGCGAGGTGCTCGAACGGTTCAGCAAGCACTGGACCGTCCACGATTTGGACAGATTTGCCGTTGCCGCGCAGACTCGTGATCAGTTCGGCCAAAGCCATGTTCGCGACGGCGCGGCCCAGCGGGTCCGGGTCCGCGCCCGCGCCGACAGTCCAACCGAGCACCACGGCGGGACGACTCGAATCGACTCGCACCGTGCAGGAGTCGCCGACGACCACCTCGACCAGCCCGACCGCAGCGACGCGCGCGGACCACCATTCGGCAGCGCCGTCTACATCAACGGTGAGGACTCCGGGGACCGGGACGTGTTCGTGCACTGTCGTCATCGGTCCAGATCCTCGCCGCTGTTGATCATCTTCCGATGATCATCGAGTAGTTTGCGTGTGGCTTGGAGCCGCTTGGCGTAGTCGTCGGTCGCATTGCCTGTCGACGGCCGGCCGGGGTTTGCCTCGTCAGCCGCAATCACAAGAAACGCCTTAACAAGCGTTCCCGCCGAAGCCGTGTCCGCAGATACGGCATGCGTCGGGGGTGGATCGTCGATGCTATGCCACGCCTGATCAACCAGCTCATCGATCGTGTCGGCGGCGTGCATCACTAGCGGGTTGTCGAGGATCTTCAGCGCGAGGTGGCGTTCCCAACTGACGCGGTCGTCGTGATACTCAGGGAATGTCATTAGTTGCGCGTGTGCGCGCGCGAGTTTGTTGTCCAGCGTAGATCGATCCGATCGCGGAGGCTCGGGTACGAATTCCTTCGGAATAGCGGATTTCGCTTCGCGTCGGGCCTCGTCTTTCTCAATCCACTTTAGGTGCGCCCTGACGATGCGTGTCCGGGTCACCCTTTGGCCCAGGATCAGTCGATTTCCAAGCGTTTTCGCCGCACGCTCGTACGCCTCGCCGGTGTCGAGCTGTCGGAGTGCGGGGTCAGCGTCGAACTCGGCAAGTAGCGTCGCGTGCACGAACGCCACCTCGTCCTCGGTGAGCGGGCGTGGCGGATTCTCGATATCGCCGTATCGTGCCGTTATGTTGTCGATGCACTTACGTAGTGATCGTTCGACCTCCGGGTCGTCGAGGTGGAGCAGTTTGTCGAGTAGACACCATCCGAAGCCGCGGATCGCAACAGGCAGATAAGTGTCACGGCGAGAATCGAAGTCGGCGAGAAACGCATCGACGCGGTCCTCGGAATCGATGACCCCACCGATAGCTTCGTCGCGCGCAGGGCCCGCCATGACGGAGCGCACATAAGTCGGTACGCGCCGCTCAGCGCCACGGACTAATTCGTACGCATCGGACGGCAGTGAGTCTGGGCGCGCATCGTGCGCGGCCGCAATGAATTGGACCGTGAACCGGGACAGTGGGTCCACGAAGTCGACGACGAGTCGCGACACTTCGAACCACGCGTCGGCGTCCCTCGATTCTTCGCGGCGCTGCCACGCCAACCGCGCAGCTGTCGGGCCGTACCGCTGACGCACCCACTCTCGCGCGGCGAGCATCCCAGCCCAACCCGGCATCTCGACTTCAACGAGTTCCTTCTTGGGTCGTGGCCGACCGATCTTGTCGTGGATCTTGACGAAGAACTGGCGCCCTGTGATCGTCGAGTCAACGTCTTCGGCCCACCAATTCGGCACCAGCCACGGCGGGCGCTGGTTCACCGGCATCATTCCTCCATATCGTGAACCGCAGCTGGGACCGAACCCCCCTGGCAACAAGATTCTCGCTAGTGAGACAGGCAAACGCGACCCCTAGCCGCAAAACCAATCGAACGACTGACACCGGCCGATCCGTCCACTCGGGACGGATCCGCCGTTCGGACTAGGACTGCGCCCACGACACCTTGACGTCGTACTGGAAGACCTCACTTCCGAACACGTGCAACCGGATCATCGGATTGGCGGCCGCGCCCTTCGTCGCGAGGAGTTCCCGATACTCAGTGCTCGTCCGCGTAAGCGCGGCGATTACTTCCGCGCGCAGGAGCGCTTCGAGTGCCGAATCGCCGCATCGGTTCCGTGCCAACTCGACCTCTAACACCAGCTGCGGTCCGAGTTCCAACGATTCCTCTTTGTGCAACGTGAACTTGCCGCTCACTCTGTCGGCGATGTCGTTCCGTTCCAGCACGGGGCGGATGCTGTCGGGGTACAGATTGATGGCGTAAAAGCTGGTGGCAACGTCCGATCTGCGGCGCAGCGCGATGAACCCGCCATGGTCCGCGGCAGTGCTGATTGCCAGTTCATGCTCTGATTCGCCGAGGATTCTCGCGACGTCCGCTGCCGAGTGCACGCTGCCTTCGTCGTTGATCCTGTATCTGACCAGCGGAATCGCGTTGTCGATCGTGAACAGCAACCGTCCCTTGTCGTCGACCTCGGTGTAGCGCAAGCGCGGGTCGTACTCGACGAAGGTTGGGGCCACCGTGCAGTTCCCGAACAACGCAGTGCCGAGACCTTCATCGTCTCGGGCGGCGCGCCTGATTGCGATCGTGGTCGGCGTCTCGTGACCCATGATGCCTGCGTCAGCCGTGCCGTAGATCAGGCTGGTGTGTTCGGCTCGTCCGCCAGTTCGCCCGAGGACATGGTCGCGCCATGTTTCCGTGATATTTTCACCGGCCATCAATAGCCGCAGGTCATGCCCGAGCACATCGGGTCCGGCAGCGTCGAGGACGTCCTTAAGAAAGGGTGGATATCCGGCAAGGACGATTCGTTCGTAATTGCCGCCCAAATCGGCGATATTGTTGAGGATGGTGTCGACGTTGATTCCCGGCGCGATGACCGACAATCTGTGGCCGCGTCGTGCCAGTTCCAGTCCGGCGCCGAGCGTGTACGTGCCTCCGATCCAATTGCCCATCGCGAAGCCGACAACGAGTAGCGTCGGCGCCTCGTGGCTGGCGAAACTGCTGCGGAAAACACGGTCGTAGAGAACTGCCGCGTGCTCGGCGGCGAGGTCGTTCCGGGGCCAATAGGTGGGTTTCCCCGACGATCCGGAACTTGTGGACCAGATCCCGGCGCGCGTGATATCGCCATTCGGAAACAATGACGCGCGTGGGTACCGCCGGAGGTAATTCTCCTTGGTGACCGGGGGAACGGTCGCGAACTGGCCGGGCGTGCGAATCGTGGCCGGATCGACACCGTGCTCGCCGAGGAACTCCCGATAGGCGGGCACCTGAGCCGCAGCGCTGTGGAAGATTCGCAGCGCGCGAGTGAAGCCGGGAACGACGGCGTCGAGCCGTGAAACCGGTGCGGACATGTGGATTCTCCTTCCGTGCAGGGGGTCTCCCCTTGCACGGACGGCCGATTCCCCGGGCGGCTGCGATCTGCGATGCCGATCCGGTCTCGAACGACGGGTGGATCGGGTGCTTGACAACAAGGCGCTGGTGCGGAAGTCGGTGGAATCCCAGATTCGCGGCGACGACGGGTATGCGAAGAAGTTGTCGCCGCGGACGCCGTCGACGATTCGCACTGTCTCTGCCGCGCGCTCGGCCGCGCAATCGACATATACGAGACCGGTTTGGGTAACACCGTGGGGATTGCCTTAAGGTCCACGGTTGACATGCCAGCGAATCAGTGGGACCGCGGCTCGCTGGCGGCGACCAAGACGTCGGAAGGGCCCCAAAACAAAGACGTCAAAGACGTTCTCGAACGGCTTACCGACGCTGCCAAGCGAACTCGGAGCTGCTTAGCGAGGTTGCTCGAGTTCAGCCGCGAATCGCCCGGGTCGCCCGCCCGTAGGGAGCGAACCCGGGGGCCTGCCGCCGTTGCTTCTATCGGTCGATGTCGAGGACGCCGAACCTCCCGGCCGTAGTAATCTGCGCGGTCGAGGGCACCGACGACCCGAGACTCGCATCGAACCTTGCCCGGGTCTGGGCAGGTCGAGCCCAACACGATTCCCGCCACTTCCGAGGACTTCTACACATGGCGTAGCCGATGCGGTCACTCCACTTCGGCTCCGACGCATTCTGAGCGATGCTGGCGGGGATCCAAGCACCTTCGTTTGGAGGTGTCCTCCAAACAGCCGACTTCGCGCCCTCGATTCCGGTGAAACACTTGTCGGACAGTTGCAAACGTTCATACAACCCCGCGAGGAGCTGCACCGATGGGACTACGCGACAAGTTGGCCACGACGGTCACGCGCGGGGCCGAGTCCATTCGCGGTGCTGCGGAACGTTCGAACATTTCGACCGGCGCACCGCAGGATTGGCTACAGCGAGCGCTAGCTGCGATCCCGCAACCAGCGGCGCCCGTCACACAGCGATGGGAGGCGTCGGTCGGGGCGCTTGTCGCCAGCCAGACCTCGCTTCCCGGCCCAGCGGCGCGCGCGTTGCATTCGCTCGATACCATCGGCGCCGTTGTCGTCAGTCCGACCGAGGTGGGTTTCGACGGCACGACGATCCCGTGGTCGGACGTAGTGGAAGTTCGATTGCACAGCGCAGTCGACCTACTCCCCGACGTAGTGATCGACAAAGAAGTGGATCGGATCCGCCGTCTGTTTCCACCGGTTCCGGGACGCAAGTGGTTGGTGCACAAAACCGTTGACGGATTGTTGACGCTCGCACTCACGGCCTTCAACAGACCTGCAAGCGAAGCTCGCGCGGTTCCCTGCGAGATCGTATATCGCGGATCGCTCGGCCGCACGAAGCAATTGTCTGGCGGCCTCTTCGTCGCCGGTGCGCTCGCCGAGTTGGACGGTGTATCCGAGGCTGTTGTCGCGACGGCACAAGCCCACCGCATCCCGGTGACGCCAGTGCACGGCAACGGATCCGAATCTCGCGCGCAGCATGCGCAACACTTACAGGCTCGCGCAGGCGCACTGCGCGATCGGCTGAGCAAGAAGGCCGAGGGGACAGACGAAGGAAAGTCCTGACGCAGTTCCTGGCCCACGCCCCATTGCGGGACGACGGCCGCCCGAGGCTGACTCGACGCCACCGCCTGTTGTGCTTGAGGCAACCGCCCACCTCGCACCCGCGGATCCAGCCCGCCAGCGTGCAATACGAAAGAATGGTCGCCTGTGAACGACGCCGACTTCAAGCGCGGTCGGGTGCCAACAATCTAGCGAATCTCCGACGAGGGCAGGAACTAAAAGCACAGTCACGGACGTCGTCCGTCAAGAACGCGGTGACGTAGACGGGCAGTTCCAAAGAGCCACCGCTCCATGCAGTTTCTGCGCCACCCTTGTTGTGGGCATTGATGAACTCGGCCGCAGACTGCGGTAGTCCAGCCACAACTACACCAATTGCCGTCTGGGCAACCTCGTCATCGGCAATAGCCCGCGGTCGGTCAATCGACACCGGACCCGCCTTCGACTGCGGAATCGTCCGGTAGAACTTGTCCACAAGATTTCGGTAGGCCTCTAACACATCGGTCGCGGCAGGCATAATCAATCGACGCCGCGCGACCATGGGAAGCAGGCCGCCGGCGAGCAATCGCCCGGTGCAGACGCGGACATCGAATTCGGT
Organism: Antrihabitans spumae; assembly: GCF_043944905.1. Classification (NCBI taxonomy): domain Bacteria; kingdom Bacillati; phylum Actinomycetota; class Actinomycetes; order Mycobacteriales; family Nocardiaceae; genus Antrihabitans; species Antrihabitans spumae. Next base: position 4,115 of record NZ_JBIMSN010000094.1, on the reverse strand, counting down.
CACCACATCGGCGGCACCCCGTCACATCTGGCTCAACCGCGCAACTTTTGCCGATTCGAACAGCGTCGATCAGCCCCGCGACCACAGCCCCGGGCAGGCAGTTGACCCTGCAAGGTACGACAGCGTTGCCGCTCTGCGAGAATCGCGACCCGCCGGTCTTGCATGAATGGGGCGCTGCGCGACGACGATTCCGGGATCCGATTCACGATCGGGAACGTCACCTCCTCTTCCGACAAGTGTGGTCAAAGGCTGAGGTGGTCTGGCGCGCTCGGGTAGCGGGTCTATGTCGCGGGTTGGCTCGGATCGGTGTCCATCGGGTTTCTGACAGACGCGTGCAGTCCTGCGGGGAATCGGTGCGTTCACGAACGCACTGACCCCGGAGGAATAAGCGTGATTGAACAGCTCGAAAACCCGAATACCGAAGGACCCTGCGAACACTGCCCATTCGCTGGCCGCGTCCCCGCGCCAGTCCCGTTGTCGACCAGGGAGAAAGAGGTGTTGCGAACTTGGCTGTTCGCGGATACTAAGACCCAGGCTGCCGGGCAGCTATTCATCACAATGGGAACCGTCAACACTCATATCTCTAGGATTCGCACCAAGTACGCCGAAGCTGGGCGGTCCGCCTCGACCAAGTCCGCGTTGCTGGCCCGGGCGCTACAGGATGGGATCGTATTCCTGATCGAGCTGTGACTCACCTGGCCGGTCAAGGGCAGAACGCGGCCGGATCGTGATATCACGGGCATTGCCCTGGTCATGACCTACTGTTTGACGTACGCGGTCGCGTGCAGTCACCCAACGGGTTCTCCCGGCGTTGCCGGTCTGCATCTGTTGGACATTCGAGCGACGAGCGGGAAAGATTTCGACCTCGATGCCAGTGCGATCGCGAGCGGTGCAGGACGAAACATGCAGTCCAACAACAGTTTTGGGTTCTCCACAATCTACAGGCACCGGACCACGAGATCGTCCAGACGTGCCAACCTCACCGGCGACGTAGACGGCGATGACGATGAGATCGAACGCATCCTTAACAACGTCGGTCGCGAGGTGCCAACGGTGTTCACTGTCTCGGTTTTTACCGAGCCCACAACCACACGCGGACATTCTGACGAGTCCGGAAATCGTACATCCGGGTGGTTGACCGAGCGACTTGCACAGCGCAGTCGACCCGATCGGCGACGCGTGCTCCGAAACCGTGATTTCGGCGAGCAATCCCGCGCGACCGGAGTGAAAATTCAGGCCACGGATACCCATCCGGACTCACCGGTATCTCTCGCACCACGGCGTTGACTTGGCGGAAGTCCCTGTTCCCCTCAGGATGGTTTGTGCGGAATTCACGGATTCCAATGCAGTCGGTGCGCTTACCTGACGTCGAAATCACCGGACCGCACACGGAGGACAACCGACGCAGGAACGTGGACGCTGAGGAAAGCCGCTATTTTGTCGCTAATTGCGATACCCACCGCTCCTTTCGTACTCAAGAAGGCGGAAAGAAGGCGATGATCGAAATCCGGCCTCGCGACAATGCGTTTCGTTTCTTCCCAGCTCACGTCGCCACGATCAATTGTGAGTTCATACAACTTATCCCGCGACGCGGCAAACACCGTGGCCAGCACCCTGTCTCGATCGACACTGCCGACTGGCCGGCCAGATCGAGCAAGAATTTCATCCCGGACGTCGGAGCATTCAGGGATCGACCAGAGCATATACTGCGCCCAGCGCGGATCCGATTCGACATTTTCAGCTGCCCGAATCAATCCCAATTCTGAGCGCGCAGCCGAATCTGGGCTCCCCTCAACCTTACCCGTCACCTCCGACCCCCTTCGCGAATTCCCGCATTACCGACAACGCGTGTGCACAGACGAATGCGGCCGTGTTTTATCGGCCAAGCCCCTGCCTGTGCGCGGCAACCTGCTTCCTCGGCCACCCCGTTGACGTTCGCGGCACCACGACGGTCGGCGCCAGCTACATATTGGACAGTTGTACAGTCGATTGCGTGGTCGCACTTCATCTGACAACTGGAACCCGTCGGCGCGCGGGCACAAGCTATAAGTGCGCTGGCGAGGAGCCTGGATTTGTGCTGCATCAACCGATCTTCGAGGTCGCGGTCGCGAAAATCGCGATTAGCTCGCTCATCGACGCAGTCCACGATGCCTCGTTGCGACCAGACTCTCGGCCTGTCAAGAAAAACTGACCGTTCGACAACGTAACGGCCATCGACATCCCGCTCATCGCTGACGCGGAAATCGATGAGGCGTCGGGACGCCACGAGGTGCGAGGACATCCTATCGCCGGAATTGCCGTATTCGTGCAAGGCGATGTTGCCGTCGATGTGCTCTTCGAAGTCCGCCAGACGGTAGCGACCGCATCCTTCACAGGTTTGCACAACACAATCGGCCCCTCAGTTGACCACGAATCCTCGTTTGGAGAATTCCTTGCCTCTACGACCGTCGCCGCCTTGGCTGCCGAGGGCATCGATAGCCGATTCCGGCAGCGGGACGGCGGACAGCCGTCATAGGTCTTTGACATCGATTAGTCCGTCCTGCAGCGCTCGAGCCACCAACGCTGCCTTGGTCGGGGCGGCCCTTCCAACGCATTCGTACTTCTGACGAACACGAGCCAGGTGCGTGTTCACTGTTCCGAGCGAAATGTATAGCCCCTTACCGACATTCGCCTTCGTATCGCAGCTGAACCAAGCCAGCAAGACCTCGATCTCGCGATCACTCAATGTGGGCTTCGAATACGGGTGCGGCCCGTCCGCCTCGGACGGGTTGTTCGCGGATACAGTAGTGCTCATGCAACGATCCTTCGCTGTTTGGTGCACCTCGCTTGTACCTCGCAAGGCGTGGCAATCCCTTCCCGAATACAATGAAAGCGGAGGTTCTGCGGAAGGTCACTATTGCGCCTTGGAATCGTCCGTCTCAGGTGAGACCAAACGCTCTCACTATGCTGTGGGCGCCCGCGAGATGGGTCTAAGGCCGCCGCGAGGCGCAAATTATCTATCGAATCATGCGAAGTGACGACGGCTGTCGACGACACGACGGCCGGTGGGTTGATCGCTAACGACTCGCGGAACGTGAGGTTGGGTCTGCGTACCAATGCGCGTCCATCGCTCGGCGACGCGCCAACTTCCACGGCGATACCTTCGAATCGACCCGCCATCCGCCCAGTCGAGGATGCTAGATCACGACGCAAGTCGTGCACGACGGGCCGAGTTCGCAACACAATGCCTTAGCTCCGCGCGACCAAACCTGGCCTAACGGAGAAAGATTGGGCAACCACCCGCCCGAATGTCAATCGATTAGATGACACGCGCGGTGCCATGAGACTGAAATACTTGCTCGACTCCCGCCGAGGAAGGGCATTTTGACATGCACAACGACATCGCCTTAGAGGGCGCCTAGACTCTTACCTTCTATCTAATATTCGATGTCTCCGGGGTCGATGTCAGGCGGTATGCCAGCGGTAAACCAGGCTCTCCACTAACTCAAAGACGAGGTCCAACGCAGTCCGTTGCTCACTGACATCGCCCGCATCTCGATAATCTCATTTGGTAGTGATGGCCGCGTCGAACTGCCCCTGTCGAACTTCGCGAAGGAGGGGCGGGTCGGCGGCGCTGGTTTGTCGATGCATTTTTTGGGAACAACTCGCCGCACTCGAACGAATCAACCGAAATACGAATTCCTCTGCATTGGTCCGCACGACGCACAGGCTCGTAACGCTGGAAGCAAGACAGTTCGGAAAGAATTTGTCCCCGAGGACCTCGGATCCTGGCGCTTTCGCGCAGAACCGATCAATCCCGATCGTTGGCGCGAGCAGGGCCCCATGTACGGCTACGACGCTCGACAACCGCAGTTTACGCTTGGTCGCTGAAACAATGGTCAGCGGCATTACCCACGAAATCGCGACCGGTTTGCCTACCGCGTCGCGCCCTCGCGAACATTTCGAGCACCTGTTTCTTTAAGGTGATCTCCGGGGCAATGGAGGCGGGAACTGTACCTATTTGGCACGCGGGCGAAACACTGACTACTCCGAGGTGAACATCAAGTCCCTACTGTCGTCTGCCATGAGCATGGGACCACTGTGAGCTGATTTCTGCCAGGTGCATGGGACCACCT